>NZ_CP076132.1:4277500-4570000 GCF_018736045.1 Flammeovirga yaeyamensis
TCTACAGCAAACCAAGATAACCCACTTATGAAAGGTGAGTGTGGCGGAACTCCAATCCTAGGTCTTGACGTTTGGGAGCACGCATACTACTTAAACTACCAAAACCGTCGTCCGGATTACATCTCAGCATTCTGGAACGTAGTAAACTGGGAAGAAGTATCTAAGCGTTTTGCAGCTGCGAAATAATTAGAAAGGAAACTTTCAATATAATAAAGAGAGGCTATCTCATTCTAAATGAGATAGCCTCCTTTTCGTTTTATAACCCCATGACTAACTCTCTCAAGTTATCGTCTGCTGTTAAATCCATTTTCTTTTTAATTCTGTAAAGTGTTTTCTTCACTGCTTCTGGCGTCATATTAGAAACTGTGGCTATTTCCTTTCTTTCCATACCTACTCTTAAATAAGCACATATCTTATGATCTCTTTGTGTAAGTAATGGGTATTTTGTTTTCAATTTCTCAAAGAATCTCGGATGCACTTTTTCGAATTGATAGGTAAAATCCGACCAACTATCATCACTTAAATTGAGTTTGATGGTCTTTTTTATGTCTTTAATATCTGGAATCACTTCATCGTCTACTTTTCCAGAAAGCTTACTAATTTGATTGTTTAGTTGATCCAATAAAGTGTTACGTTCGTGCGATAACATTGTGATAGTTGCTAATTCTCTTTCTTTTAAAGCTAGTGTTTCTTCCGCTAACTCTTTTTCAGATAAACGTAGTTCACTTATTTCATTATTCTTTTTCAACAACTCAACGTTTGTTCTTTTTCTTTGCTGATAAGAACGATAAAGAGCAAGCAATATCACTAAAACTAATGCCGTGATCAAAATAGCCACATACTTTATCAATCGCTCGTTTTCTAACTGATTCTGAAATAATGCTCTTTCTTGCTCTTGTTTCAGTAGAAAACGTTCTTGTTCGTACATCAATTTAGAATTGTATTCTATTCGTGCGACCTCATTTGCTCTTTCTTGTATAAAACTTTCTGATTTCTTTTTATCAAGTTGTTCTAAATAATACAAGGCCTTTTTGTAGTTACCAAATTGTGCATTTAGTTCATACATCAATTTAAAATAGGACATTTCCGTACCCTCATTCAGACTACCATTAGATATTTTATAAGCCTCCTCCGTTAACTGATAAGCTTTTTGATAATCCTTTTGATGATAATTTATTCTCGCTAAAGCTAACTTTGAATTGGAGGTCATTCCTTTATATTTCCCCTTAGAAAGTGATAATGATCGTTGATATAAATCGATAGCTTTATCATATTCTCCTTTCTCCGCGAAATACTCTCCAGACAAATGAAACGCTTTGACTAAACCTTTTACATAACGTGAAGTTTCAAAACAAATAATACCTTCTTTAATAAAAGAATACCCACTATCTAATTGATCAAGTTCGAAATACATTTCACCAATAGTTAAATTGGTTTGACCTAATCGCTTTAAATCTTTTGTCTGTTCGTAATAATCTTTTGAGGTAGCTAATAGTTCTTTTGCTTTGGTATAATCTTTTATCGATTTATATCCACCGGCCATTATTCTATTGGTATAATGAATCATATGATCATTATTCAAATTTTGAAAAAGATATTTTGATTTACTCAACTCCTTCAAACCCTTTATCGGTTCGTGGTTATCGATCAATAAAATTCCATGACTTAAAGAATGATAAGCTATTCCCAAAGTATCTTTTGCTAGAATCGCCATTTTTGTCGCCTCGCTGAGGTAATACATGGCAGAATCTATTTGTTTTTGTTCCTTATAAATAATAGAAAGGTTACCGTAATTAAATGAACCTCCTTGAGGATCATCATAGGCTTGATAAATTTCCAGACTTTTGAAATGTGCTTTTTTAGCTTTTTCTAATTCACCATTGTGCATATATTCTATTCCTAAATCATTTATGCCTTTCGCTTGGATAAGTGCAACTTTTCGATCTAGACTATTAGATGGAATATCCAATAATTTCTCAAAAGAGCGAATGGCCCCCTTCATATTCGATTGATTCGAAAAGCGTTCACCTTCTAGAGCATAAAATAATACCTGCTCAGTGTTAGGAGTCTGATCATTTATAGTTGACCGAAGTTCATTCAATCCTTTATCTACCCTTTCGTTTTCATTATTTTTTTGTAATGAATCTAGCAACCATAGTTTTTCTATGTTAGTAGTATCTGATGTATTAGAAGCAGAAACACTTTTAGGAACACTTGAAATAAATAAAAAAGCAAAAGTAAAAAACAGCTTAGAAATAAAGTTCATAAAATAGATGTGGTAATGTCATAGTAAAAAGTGTTATGAATCTAAATATTTTAAATGATCTTTAAAAAAAAAGCCACTTTTTTCTGCTTGTCCCCCCATTGTCCCCCCTGTTTTTGAGGTTTTCAGTCAACAATCCCTCACATTTGTATTAGTCGATAACAAAGGTCGACCCCAAAAAAACAGAGATTATTACGCTACTTTATTATGACAAAAAATTCATCCAAAATGATTTATACAGTACCATTGCACAACATTGTTATAGAATAACATAATGGTATAGTTAGCCAGTTCAATTATTTAAATTTCCATTTATAAAATATATTTTCTAAGCAGAAATAAACTTTCAACTTCGTATTTATGATGGGGTACTTGAACTACTATATACAAACTTTTATAAGTTCTTGTAGGCTTTAATAATTACATGATAACTAACTACTATTTTTTTATGAGTACTATTTTTTTTCAGTACTAGTTAAGGTAAACAAATGCTGGGGGTAGGGTTCCCTCAGCATTTACTAAGACAATTAAAAAAAGAAATTAAACTCCCAACTCGTTTATAAGAAAAGTACAAATAGGTTAAAAATATGTTTACTAAAAAAACTGCGAAGAATTCATGATTAAAAATTACACAGACAGGATTTCATAGCTATTTCTCATTGCTATTTATCTATTACAAATTCCTACTAAAAAAGGGAAGCAATATGTTTTTCACATTGCTTCCCTCATTTTTTATATCGGATTAAGAGTTCTTTTTTTAATGATCTCTATTCAAAAGATACACTCCAAATTCTCTCAATAATTGTTTCTTTTCTTCAGGAACATCTAAGCGATCTAAAGCTGCAAATCCTTTATCAAAATATTCGTTGGATTTTGCTGTAGCTAATTCTTTAATGCCTAATCTATTGTAGATATCAGTCACTGCTTTCACCTTTTCAGATTTATCGAAATCAGTTGCTTCAATCCAAGCATTTAGTTCTTTTGCATCATCGCCTTGTGCTTGCTGTAAAGCATTAATCAACATCAAAGTCTTTTTGTTGGAAATGATATCTCCTCCTACTTGTTTACCGAACTTTTCTGGATCAGCATAAACATCTAGGATATCATCTTTCAGTTGGAAACCTAAACCAACATTTACACCGAACTCTTCCACCACTAAAGATTGTTCATCAGAAGCACCTCCGATTAAAGCACCAAGACGTAAAGCAAAGCCAATGAGTACTGCCGTTTTTAGGCGAATCATTTCTACATATTCTTCCTCTCCAACTGTATCTCTTTCCTCAAAGTCCATATCAAATTGCTGGCCTTCGCAGACTTCTGCAGCACATTTATTGAAAAGGTTGATAGCTTGACGTAGGATCTTATCATCTACTTGCATGATATACTCGTAGGCTTTCACCAACATCACATCACCAGAAAGAATTGCAACATTTGGGTTCCACTTTTCGTGAACAGTTACCTGTCCTCTTCGAAGTGGTGCCTCATCCATGATATCGTCGTGCATAAGGGTAAAATTATGGAAAATCTCCACGCCCATTGCAGGTGATAAAGCTTTCTTGAAATCATCATCGAAAAGATATGATCCCAATAGGGTTAAAGCAGGACGCAAACGTTTACCTCCTATTTTTAGAATATAGCGAAGGGGTTCATAAAGTGTTTCGGGTGCTTCACCAAAACGTTGTTCTTCTAGTTTGTTTGCAAGTAAAAGACCTGCCTCTTTTAAGTCGAATGATGCCATTGTATATGTTTTATAAGAAGGTCATGACCAACTTTTCTACAACTATCAAAAAATTATTTTGTTTTCAGAAGGGGCAAATTACCATTTTCTGCTACTAATTGATAACCTTGCCATGCTTAATGCTACAATTATCAGACTGCAAAAATACAGAATATCTCTAGAGTCTATTAATCCTCTACTTAATGATCTGTAATGAAAGTCTACTCCCCACAATCCTATACTGTAAGCATAATCGGATAAAGCTGGAATAGAAGCCACAGAAGATATACCATCGTAGCAGGCAAAGCAGATCATTACTGCTACAATAAAGGAGATAATTTGACTCGAAGTGATCGAGGAAGCAAATGTACCTATAGCTGCAAAACCGCCAGCTAGAAAGGCTAATCCAACGTAAGATCCTAATACCCCTGCCGTATCTATATTTCCTTTTGGTGCTCCTAATTCATACACCGAATAGTAATAAACCACTGTTGGGATCAAAGCAATTAATGCTGTAGCCCAAGCTGCTAAAAATTTACCAACTACAATCTGAGTATCCGTTAAGGGTCTGGTAAATAACAATTCTAATGTACCTGTTTTCTTTTCCTCTGCCAATCCCCTCATCGTGATGGCTGGCAATAGGAACATAAATACATAAGGTGCGATATTAAAAAGTGTATCTAAAGAAGCATAACTTCCTTCTAAAACACTTGTTTGAGGGAAAACCCACACAAACAATCCCATCATCACTAGGAAGACAGAAACTACTAAATACCCTAAAACGGCACTGAAAAAACTATTTAATTCTTTTGAAAAAATTTGCCACATATTCGACGTTACTGACTAGTATGGAGTTGCCCCTTGGAAAACACTAGACAAGTTTGTTGGAACTATATTTCCTCTAAACTTAATCTCAATATTTTCTGTTTGAGAACGTACCGAAGCATCTGCCCAGTTATCTCCACCATTTAAATTAATTCTTACTCTTGCTTGCATTATTGATCCTTGAACATTAAAAACCATGCTCAAACCACCATATTCATTTTCTTTAATTTCCAACTCAGAAATTTTACCATCTAAAGTAATACCGCCTACTCCGTTGTAGCCAACAATCCCTTCAAAACCCAACTGTACAACACAGTTTTCTTTCTCCATTTTAATAAAGTTGATGTTGTTGGTTACTTGAGCAACATTACCATAACGGTCGTATACCTGATTGGCCTGCAAAACAAATTGCTGATCTTGCATTGCTTGTTTTGCCATTGCTAAACGTGCTTGCTCTTCGGCTTTTGCTTGTTGTTTAGCTAATTCTTTCGCTTTTTTTCTTTCTTCCTTGGCTTTCTTTCTTGCCAATTTACGTTGTTCTTTTTCTGTTAATGGCTTTTCCTGTGCTTCTTGAGCAAATGCAGAAAAAGAACCCATAAATGTAAATAAAAGTAGAAAAGTAAGCGTTCTTAATAAAAAGTTTTTCATGGTTAAATCAATTAGATTATCATAATCGTACAAATATAACTCTTTCCTTTTCAATCTTTACTTCTATTCACATTTAAAGCCTTTTTTGACAAAAAATAATAGTCTATTTCTAAGTTACCATTATAAAAAGTGATGGATAAAAAAGCGAATCAAAAATTTCCTAAATCATAAAATCTACTTTTAATTTTTATCAAATATGATGGGTATTAAAAGAAAATATTTGATTTAGAACAACGGATTTCGACGATCTTGTGTATATTTAAATTGCATTATTCATTCGATCAAATAATAATCCATGAAAAATAACAGAGAACACGTTTTAAAAGTCGCTACCAAATTAATATCACAAAGAGGTTTTGATGGTGCATCTACTAGAGAAATTGCACAGACAGCCAAGGTAAGTCAAGGAATGATTAATTATTACTTTGGTTCTAAAGAGGCTTTATTGAAGGAAATTATCAACGATTATCAAGAACAAATCAATAATACAATTAAGAGCATTGTGCATTCCAATTTAGAGGGATTAGAATTTTTATCTCTTGCTAGTCGTAAATTTTTTGATCTTGGAATGAGAAATAGAGATTTAGCACGTGTTTTAATGGTAGAAGAAATGATGGAGATGAGACAAGAGGTCATCACTCAATCTGATGAGGTCGGATCATCAATTACCAATATTTTTGTCGATAAAATAGAGGAAGGAAAGAAAAATGGCACATTTAATAAAAATGCTGATTCAGAATTAATTGTTTCCTTTTTGATCAATACTTTAAACGATTACATCATCAGAGAGGAAAGGGTATATTTTAACACCCTAAAAGATCCTTATAGCGAAGCTGCACAACAACGCTTGTTGGACTTTTCTGATCATTATTTAAAAACGATGTTATCGAATTAAGTAGAATAAAATGAATAGTAAAAAGAACAATGTGATTATATCAAAAAGTTGGTTAGGGAGAATATGCCGATTAGCCGATATTATATTTGCCACTTCGATGACGATGCTTTTATTAGCTATCGACTTACCTAGAGTGGAAGATATTCATTCAAATAAAGAGTTAATCAAAGGCTTTTCTGATCAATTGCCAATACTTGGTATTTTTCTATCCACATTCGTTCTTTTAGCTGTTTATTGGTTAAAGCATACTGCCACAACGCGATTAATGAAAGGTGCGGATGCTACTTATATGTGGACCGACCTTTTTATGCTTGCTTTTGTGGCTTTATTACCTTTTTCCAATAGTTTAGCAACCGCTTTTCCTGAGTATTATATTGCTCAAGCGGCCTATTGTATCAATGTATTTCTTATTGGTTCTACAGCATTCTTTGCTTGGCGACATGCAAGTAAAAACGACCACTTATTAAAAGAACATATTGATAAAGACATTGCAGATAAAATTAGTAGCGATAGTTGGATGGAACCCTGTATCGCTTTATTCTCATTGTGCTTAGGTTATTTCTTTGTCGAATACACACAACTTCCCTTTATTTTAGTACCAATCTTATATGGTTTAAGCATAAAGTGGATGGAAAAAAGGAAGAAAGCACGCTAATTGCTAAATAAAATACAGATAAAAACGTTCTTACTAAAAGCATTAATTTTTTTAATTATACTAACAATGGCACAAGTCATATCTATCAGTAATCATAAAGGAGGAGTAGGCAAAACCACATCTGTGGTCAATTTAGGTGCGGCACTACATCAAATGGGCAAACGTGTTTTGATGGTCGATATGGACCCTCAAGCAAATTTGAGTCAGTCTTTAGGTGTTTTCGAACCCGAAAAATCTGTATACTCTCTTTTAAGAGGTTTCTGTACTATAGATGAGGCAATGAATGAACTCGAAATGGATTTATGCTTAATCCCTTCAGAATTAGATTTATCTGGAGCTGAACTGGAATTAAGTATGGAAGCCGGAAGAGAGTTTATTTTAAAAGATCATTTAGAAAAAGTTGGCGATCAGTTTGATTATATTCTAATTGATTGTCCTCCAAGTCTTGGTCTGTTAACGATTAATGCTTTTACTGCCTCCACTCAAGTTTTCTTCCCTCTTCAAGCACAGTTCTTAGCCACTCAAGGGCTTAAAAAGCTATTGGAAGTAATTGAGAAAGTGCAACAACGATTAAATAGAGATCTGCAAATTGGTGGTGTTTTTATCACACAATTCGATAAAAGAAAAGTATTGAATAGAAACGTTAGAGAGGCGATTCAAAAACATTTTGGTGATGCGCTCTTCAATACAGTAATACGTGATAATGTGGCACTTGCAGAAGCTCCATCTAAGCAAACAAACATCTTTAGATACAATTCTAAGAGTAATGGAGCGTTAGATTATTGGGAGCTTGCCCAAGAAGTATCTCAAAGACTACCTTAAATTTACACCGAAATCTCTTTATCATGGCTAAAAAAAGTTTTTCTGGAGGACTTGACTCTCTTTTAGGGGGAGCACCTTCATCAAATAATCAAAACGAAGAAAAAAAGGAAGTTCCAAAAAAAGAAGCAATACCTGCAGTAAAGGTCATACCTCAAAATTCTTCTCAGCTAAATGCACTTACAGATAAGCAAAAAAGTAAAATTAAGGCGTTGGCAGAGAAAGAAGGACGTACTGAAAATGAGATTATTCGCGAGGCTATTGCTTTTTACTTGGATTTTCAAGTAGATTTATAGTAGAATAAACCTTATGTGAATGAAAGACTATATACTAACACTGCTTATTTTATTTAATACCTTATCAATCTCAGCCCAAAACATTGGAATTGTTCCTTCTACTGAAGGAATAAAGGTATCAAAAGATGGAAAGGAGTTCATCAATCCCTTCTTTGGTGGATTGAATGCTCCTCAATTTTCTAATCTAGACCTCGATTTAGATGGCAACAACGATTTAGTAATATTCGATCGTACCTCAAGAAAAGTCTACACTTTTTTATGGAAATCGGACGATTGGATACATGCTCCAGAATATGAATTGATCTTTCCTCAAAACGTTCGCTTTTGGATGCAATTGATTGATTTTAATCAAGATGGAACAAAAGATTTAATTATTGGAGAAGAGGATGGCATCTATTTATACAAAAACACTTCTACTGGGAGTAAAGTAGCTTTTGATAAAACTCCTCAGCAATTATTCTCCACGACTTTCTCGGGGAATCCTACTCCTCTATCCTCATCCTTATCAGATACTCCGGCTATCGTAGATGTCAATAACGACGGCCTTGTAGACTTTGTCACCTTTGTACAAGGATTGGGTGGAACAGTGGAATCACACATCAATCAAGGAATTGAAAATGGCACCCCTACCTTTAAGAAGACCACCGACTTTTGGGGAAACTTCCAAGAATGTGGTGACTGTGCTACCTATATTTTTGGCAACGAACAGTGTCCTTCTAATCAGAAAATAATGCACTTGGGTGCTTCTATAACATTGCATGATGTAAATGGCAATGGTTTATATGACTTAATAATTGGAGAAAAAGAGTGTAACAACTTGGTTTTTCTTCCCAACAAAGGTACTGCCTCAGAAGCAGTATTTGATGAAGTAACAGTTAATTTCCCTGATAATCATCCTATACTATTTCCAGATTTCCCTGCCGCTTATTTCATAGATACAAACAACGATCAAGTTCAGGACATGATCATCGCTCCGAATGTGGATGAAAACGATTTAAACCTGACTGATTTCTCAAAATACATTTGGCGATACACCAATACAGGTACACCTTCTAGCCCCGTATGGACGCTTCAAGAAGAGGATTTTTTACAAAATACTGGTATTGATGTTGGGCAACGTTCCCGTCCTGCTCTATATGATGTAGATCAAAATGGGACACTCGATTTACTCATAGGTTACAGAAATGCTTATGATGCTGATGAAAACCCAATTGGTGGAGGAATTACTTACTACAAAAACATTGGAAGTAATGAAAACCCATCTTTCGAATGGGTGACCGATAATTATTTAAATATTATCGAGTGGGGAATGATTGATATTTATCCTCAAATAGTCGATTGGAATGGAGATGGAAAGTTGAACCTCATTATCAGTGGTGCAGTACCTAACAGCAATCAAGCCGGAGCCTATCTATTTGATTTTGCTACTGATTATTCTTCCGATAAGACACCACAACTTATTTATGCTCATCGTCCAGACGATGTAGTCTATTTTTATGACATCAACCAAGACGGTAAAGCAGATCTATTGCATGGTAAATTTTCGGGTAGTCTAGAGTATCATCAACAACAAGAAAATGAGTCATTTCAGTTAGAAGATGAGGCCTATTTAGGGTTATCGGGTGATATTCTTAGAAAGTATCCATCGGCATTCATTTATGACCTTAACAATGATGGAAATTTAGACCTCTTGGTTTGGGATGATTCCGGTACTCCTAGAATTTGGAGAGACTTTAAAAGTGACTCTCCCGAGTACCAAGGTCGTGCTTTTTTCTCTCCGATTGATAACGAATTTAATGCCTACACATATGGAAATAGATTAAATAGTGTAATACTAAATAACTATTTGATAACAGGTTCAGAAAGTGGTGGTATCACAATAGCAACCCTTGATGAATACGATCAGCCCTTATCCATTCCAGACAACAGTTTTAATGAAAGTGTGCTATCTGTTTATCCCAATCCTGCTTCACAAGAGGTGAAACTAAGAAACACAACCAATAATGATTTACAGATTACTATATATAATCATCTAGGGCAATACGTGGATAGGTTTATTTTAAAAGGTGAAAGTATAAAAGTAGAAAATACCCAACAATGGAGCAGAGGGGTATATTTTATTAGGGCCGTAGATAGCAACAATAGTATTCAAACATCACGTCTGATACTACAGTAATTAGTGTAATGGATTAAACTTTAATTTAATTTACGAACAGCATCTGTTCGAACGTAATAAGTAAGCAACGTCAAATTTAAGTATGCCTCTAAAGGTCTTTATAAAAACATCTGATGTATTGATTGGACCATCATAATTAGAAGCAATTTCAGTAATTACATTACTTAAGTACTCCTCAGAAAGTTGATCGACATCTTCTTCAGAAGTCACTCCCTGATGATTAATTAAATGATCAGCAATCGTTAGACTCAGATGTTTTTCTCTCTTAGAAAATTCTAGCATAAGCATTTATTTATGTTGATGTTGGTCTTGAACAAGATGTTTTCTCAACAAATAAAGTACTGTTGGTAGTAAATCGTATACTGTTTCTTGTACTTCAATTGTATCAATTACTTCTTGATCAATATATTTATCGGTGTAGAATGACTTTGGAGGATTGTAGAGCGAATCTACAATTGTATTAAACTCCTCTTCATCTACTTCTCCTCTACCACTTAAATAGGTTGCATTCACTATCAATTCGGATAATGTTTGCGCTTGTTGGGTGTTATAACCATAATAGCTGGAATATAGAAGAAACTCCAATATTTCAGGTAATGGCTCTTTATCTACAGGTAGTTTATTGTAGAACTTCCTTAAAGTAGATATAAGATCTAATGTGTCAATAAGTACACAACCATCTTCAATCTGAACAGGAAACATCATCGACATGGCGTACCTTGTTTCTTGAATAAGGATGCTTTTCTCTTCTTCGACAAAAAACAACGTTATAAAGATCTGATCAGGATCTCCTTTTACTTGAAACTCTTCTGGGCCTTCAATAGCCTCCCACATACATCCAAGCACTCTCGCCCCTTCCTTAAAAAATCTTGGTAAGCGCATAAATTTGCACTCGTGATTTTCTAGGTACTCTTCAAGTGTCACCTTAGAATTCGTCATCTTTATATTATATACGTTGGTTTAATTGTCTATTAGTTTGCGTTATTGTATCAAAAAGTTTTTGACTTTAGATACTAACATCAAACTCTAAGTTCCAAAAATACAATTGAAAGTTCGTCCATACGGTATTTTCGGCTTAAAATCATGAAATAATATAAACATAACTTCATTAAAAACACAAAAAAAGAGTAATTGTTCCTCATTTATGTTAAAAAAAAGAACAATTACTCCTAAAAGCTGACGCAAACATAAGTTTACCACTTATTCTTTGGTCTTCATTTTTAATTTAGTTCGTACGTTATCCCATTCAAATACTAAGAACATACTCTTACTTTCTTCTCCTTTGGAAACATCAATTAAGAAGCTTTCAACAGCTTTAGAGAGATGTTCTACAGGTACCTTCACTTTTAATACATCCTGCTCTATAACTCTGCTTGCTTTTCCACCAAAACTCACTCCCCAATCGTTTAACTCTTTATTAAAAATGATGGTCCAATTGTCCGATTCAGGAATTGTCCACAATGTGTATTTCCCTTTAGGTAAAGTCTTTCCATCAATTTCTAAATCTGTACTTGTATTAAACACAGTCGGTTCATTCGCACCTGTTCTCCAAACATGACCGTAGGGAACAAGATTACCAAAAATCACCCTTCCTTTTTTATAAGGAGAAGAATAATTGATTGTTATATAATTACCATCCTCTTTATACACTTCCTCGACTTGAGGACTATGTTTTTTAGTTTGTGTAATCATTACCTCTTTAAAAATAAATCCACCTATAGCTAGGCAAACCAAAATTAAACAGATATATAAAAATGCTTTTCTCATGTGTTCGTTAATTAATAGAATGAATGCATACTAATGCTTATCGCTTAGTGTTCAAAAATTATACTATTCTTTAATTTTAAACATTATTTATCATTAAAATAAAGTCTAGCTAATTCTTCTGCTGTTTCCATTGCCCCGTGTACTGTAGAAGCATGTCCATTATCATTTAATGCTTCACCAATAAAAAACACCTTATCTTGTATAGGCTGCTTTAATTGTTTTCTATACTTTAAGCTATCTTTTTTAGAATAGGAATAAGTACCACAAAAATAGGGATCAGAGGTCCAATCTTTACCGTAATGATCTTTATAATGCATCATTACATTAACATCAGGAAACATTTCATCCAATTCATGTAAAAGAATTTCTGCCACTTCTTCATCTAACATTTGATTAAAATCTTTAGCGGCATCTGCCATTACATAAGCACAAATAGTTTTAGGTTGTGCAGGACGAATTAAGTACAATGGACATTTCTTTCCACCAATAATTTCACTTGTTTCAGGCTCCCAGAAGATTTTATCAAATCGAATAAATAATTTTCTACCTTTCCCAAAACCTAATTTTTGAATGGCCTCTAAATGTGTATCAGGTAATGAGGGTGTAAAATTGATTTTTTCTTTTTTCAATACACCTAATGATGTCGTTAGAATTACCTTATCAAATTGATTTGTTTTTCCATCACGAGAAAGTAAAATCACCCCATCATCACTGTAATTAACATCCATAATCGGAGCATTTAAAGTGATGCTATCTTTAAGTTTTTCTTCAAAAAAATCGATAGCATCCGCATATTTTCCATAAGAGAAAAAATTACGATGACCCGAAGTCCACCTCCACTCTTCCTCTCCTAAAGATGATGCATGTATTTTATCTGGAGAGGCTGAATATTCACTTGTAATACCATCTAAAATAGGGCGAATTGAAAGGTCGTACATCCCCAGATTCTTTAGAGATCTAGTAATATTACCATCAAATTCTTCCCTTTGTATATTGGCAAAATAAGTAAATAAAGAATGTATATTCTCTGGTAGTTCTTCTTTTTTATCTAAGTCTTTAAGCTTTTGATCCAACCACAAATATTCATTCCCATTAATTGGTTCTAAAAGATGACCTAAATGGGATAACATTTCATAGTTGAGCGCGTTACGCCCATGTATTTCTGCTGCTCCAAGTTCAACAAACTTTTTCTTTCCTTTTATTGTATGGGTATGTATCCTCCCTCCTAAACGATCTGATGCTTCGAAGATCATCACCTCGTGTCCTAGTTCTTTTAAAATACTACCTGCATACAAACCGGAGATTCCTCCTCCAACAATTCCAATTCTCATTTTCTGATTTACGTTTATTGACTGCTGAAATTACAAAAACAAGAAGCAAAAAACACCTTTTTTCAAATCCTTAATACTTAAAATCTCGTATATTGTTAAATAACAATTACAAAAAATAAAATCATTCACTGAGTAAACCGAAAATAAAAATCTACCTAAACTGATAGTTCTTTATTCTTTGAACTCAGAAGTATAGCTAATTAAAAACAACTTATGATTAACATTAATAACACACTAGGAAGTCAAATTATAGGATTTACATTATCCCAAAAAATCGATCTTGCAGAAATCGATCAATTAACAGCAGCTATTGAAGCAAAAGCTCAAAATGGCCCTGTACGTTTACTTGGAGAAATTGAAAACATTCAAGGCTTTGAGCACTACAAAAAATTCTATCAATTGATGAAAGAAAAGTATATCATCTCTAAAAAAATTGAGCGATATGCTATTGTGGACGATTACTCTTGGCTGAAACATTTAAGTGGGTTTGCCGATTTTATGGTTTCTTCTATTCCTATTAAAAGTTTTACGCTTCAGGATAGAGACAAAGCACTTGAATGGCTATTAAAACAAAATGAAATTTTAGACCCTGGTGTCTTTAAAATTGAGACCGATCACAATGATAAATTCCTGGCATACAGACTAAAAGGAAAAATTGCATCACAGGAATTTTCTATGATAAACAATGATTTCTTCCGTTTATCAGCTGACAAAATGCAGATCAATTTATACCTTGAGTTTGAGGACTTTAAGGGTTACAGTAACATCGCTGCTGTGAAAGATGATTTAAAGACAGGATTAAAGTATTACGGAAAAATTAAGAAGGTGGCTATTGTTGGCAAAGACAATGTTTGGGCAGATGTACTTACTCGTATAAGCGACATTTTTACACCTGGCGTCAACATGGAATACTTTAACTATAATGATAGTAGTAGAGCCAAAACTTGGTTGAATGTTTAATTAAACCCCTTTTATGAGATAAAAAAATGACATCCTCTTCAGAAAAGGGGATGTCATTGTTATTTGGTAATACTTATGTTGGAACAATGTTCAATGTGTCTCAAATATTGAATTGGTTGTAGGAATCGAGATTCCCAGTATGTAAAATAATTAGGTTAGAATAATTATTTATTGATGAAGTAGTTTAAATAAATGTCTATTATGACTTGACTTTAGTAAGTATGAAATGAAAATTGTTTATTTTTTATTATCTACATTACAAATGTAGTACGTTTTAAATAGTTGTTTTATGGTATATACCACACAAACCTATTTTTTTACACCATAAAACAACCTGCTATTTCGCAGGTTTTCCCAACCTTAATTTATTGACCTATTTTTTGATTTTATTGACTAATTTTTAGCTGCTAAAAAAGTATGGACAAAAAAAGAACGGCCTCCAAACGGAAGCCGCACTTACCACATACTAACCATAAATGGTTTTAAACCATATATAAACACATATAAACATAAATTCAATGTAACAATTGTGAACGAGTTATGCAACTTTCACAAACTGAAGTAGTTCTTTTAGGTGCGGATCTTCTACAGTTTGTAGTTTATCTGCCATTTTTAAGAACTCTTGGTAGGCTACTTCTAAAGCATCATGATCTAGAGTAACGCCTAATTTTTGCAATCTGTAGAACAATGCTGCTCTACCACTTCTTGCAGTTAAGACAATCGAAGATTCTGAAACTCCTACTTCAGCAGGATCAATAATTTCGTAATTGTCTCTGTTTTTAATCACACCATCTTGGTGAATTCCTGATGAATGAGAGAATGCATTGTCACCTACAATAGCTTTGTTAGGTTGAACAGGCATGTTCATTGTTTCAGAAACCAAACGGCTGATTTCATAAATTTTTTGAGTATGTATAGCTGTTTCGAAGTCAAGCATTCCATGCTTTTTCATTGCCATAACTACTTCTTCCATGGAAGTGTTTCCGGCTCTTTCGCCAATGCCATTTACTGTACACTCAATTTGTCTTGCTCCATTTGCTACACCAGAAAGTGAGTTGGCTGTAGCCATACCCAAATCGTTATGACAGTGTGTAGAAATGATTGCTTTATCAATATTTTTAACGTTTTCTTTTAAATATTGAATCTTCGCACCGTACTCTTGAGGAATACAATAGCCTGTGGTGTCGGGAATATTTACTACTGTGGCTCCAGCAGCAATCACCGACTCAACGACTCGTGCCAAGTATTCGTTATCTGTTCTACCTGCATCTTCAGCGTAGAATTCAACGTCTTCAACAAATTTCTTTGCAAACTTCACAGCTTCAGTACCTCTTTCAAGTACTTGGTCTCTATCCAATCGAAGCTTTGTGAAAATATGTTGATCAGAAGTACCAATACCCGTGTGGATTCTTGGTTTAGCAGCTGGCTTCAAAGCATCTGCAGCAACTTCAATATCTTTTTTTACGGCTCTAGTCAGTCCACAAACTGTAGTATTTCTAATTTCCTTAGCGATACGGTTTACTGCTTCGAAATCACCTGGACTCGAAATAGGGAAACCTGCTTCAATAATATCTACGCCTAGACTTTCGAGAGCACGAGCTATTGTTAGCTTTTGTTCTGTATTCAAGCGGCAACCTGGCACTTGTTCTCCATCTCGTAAAGTCGTGTCGAAAATATATACTTTATCACTCATAAGCTTAAACACTCTAGGTGTTTGAATAACTAATAATTAGAATAATACCTCATTACATTTGTAATGTATCTTCAAATGTAAATGGTGACTTAGAGCATCAAAAACTAAAAAATATACATTTTACGATGTTTAATTTAGATTTATTCGGATTAGAACGTAAATTTATAGGATAATTACACATTCAAACGCAAGGATAATTACGATGCCTAAAGAAAGATCGAATCACTTATATCAGTTAATCAAATCAATGTCAAGGAGTGAGAAGAGGTATTTTAAGTTGGTATCTACCGAATCAACGAATGCTTCTTCCAAAAAATTTATGTTGCTTTTTGACTTAATCGATAAGCAGGAAGAATTTGATGAAGATATCTTATTAAGCTCGACTCCTGAGTTAAAGCCTTCTCAGTTTTCAAACATGAAGGCTCACTTGTATAAGCGTATTTTACAGTCGCTTAGACAGTTTCATTTAACAAAAATGGAAGATGCTGAAATTCGAGAAATGATTGATCATTCTGAGCTACTCTACAATAGAGGGTTGTATGATCAGTGTGCAGATATTCTTAGAAAGTGTAAAAAGAAAGCGCAAAAAAATGATCACCTAGAACTTCTATTGGAAATCTTAAGATGGGAGAAAAGCTTACTTTCTCACACCTTGGATAAACACAATCAGAAAAGAGTAAATAAACTCATTCAAGAAGTTCAAGATGTTAATGATAGAATCAACTTAATCAACAGACTAACCAACATTAGTGTTAAGCTGAATGCTTTCTATTTAAAAACAGGATATGTAAAAAGTCCAAAAGACCTCTCTAAAGCAGAAGCTTTAGTGAAGGATGATGTTTTTGATATAGACGAAACTAAATTATCTGTTCAAGAGAAATTAAGTTTATACAATTTATATGTTGGCTATTTCTACTTTACTCACGAAGTAGAAAAGGGATTAAGTTATGCACTCAAATGCTTAAGCGTATTTGAGGAACAACCTGATATTATTCCTCCGAAACTGGATTTATATATTAGTGTAATCAATAATGTTCTTCACGGACAATACAAACTTCATTTATATAAAGACTTTGTGAAAACTAAATCATTGTTTAGGAAAATAAGAACAATGAAGAAAGTAGAACTAAGTGAGAATATCAAAATGAAATTGTTGAAATACTCCTACATACATGAGTTTAATCGTCTGTTTATGTTAGGTAATTTCACCGGAGGCATTCAACGACTCAACGCTCTTTTGAGTAATATCGAATTCTTCATCACTAAACTAAATAAGCACTCTAGACTTATTTTATATTACAAAATTGCTTGTCTCTATTTTGGTGCAGGTGATTTTAGACTTTCATCCCGTTGGCTCAATAGAATTATCAATTCTGATGCTTTGGAGATGGATGTAAGAGAAGATGTTCACGTCTATGCTAGAATCGTCAATCTGATTTGTCATTATGAAATGGGAAATACCGATTTGGTCGATTACTATGTAAAATCAACCTATCGTTTCATGTTGAGAAAAGATAACCTATTCAAGTTCCAGAAATACATTATGGCATTCTTGAAGAAGCTTTCTAGAAATATGAATGATAGTGAGCTTATGGAAGCCTTTATTCAATTGAAAGAAGTATTGAAGCCTCTGGAAAAAGATAAGTTTGAATCTCATCCTTTCATGTACTTTGATATTATCTCTTGGTTAGAAGGTAAAATTGAGAAACGAACGGTTCAAGAAGTGATTCAGGAGAAATCGATGTTGACAATTGGAGATGATTATCCGGTGTAGGTTGTTGTTTCATCATACTTGATGAACACTATTGAAACATCAATGAAAGGCTTCACTATAGAATGCCACTTGAACGTCATTCGAACTTCCCACGATTAAAATCGTGGGATTTCCCCAACCTAGAAATTTCAATTAAACCAGATTTATTTTTAATTCACTAATTAGAAAGTCAATTTCAGTAGATAACTCTTCAAACTCAAGTGGTAGTTTTTCAACTTGGTTTTCTTCTTTCGCCATTTTTTCCATCGAAAGAACTTTATCTTTAATTTTTTGTATCGCAATAAAATTGACAGATGATTTAAAACTATGCAAACTTTTATAGGCCGCTTTCCATTCTGCTCTATCAATTCCTTCTTTTATCTCTTTAAGTTGAATAGGAGCATCAATTAAAAAACGTTCCATCATTTCGGCAATAAAGGTTTTATCACCGCCTGAGAAAGTTTCTAGATAGGTTAAGTCAATTCTAGTTTTTTCCATTTGAACAAGATCTATTTCTACAGAATGTTAGTTTACTTTATTGGACAATTCTATTTCTTTCAGATATCGGTAAATTGTCACTTTTCCAATGTCTAACTTTTTTGCCACTTTTGCCACATTATCATCATATCGTTTTAAAAATCGCTGAATAATTTCAAAATTATATTCTTTAAGTGTCATTTCTTTTGACATCACCGATTCTAAATCTGACGAAGTAGAAAACTGAAGATCATCTGCTTGGATTTTATTTCCTTCGCACATTACTGCAGCTAATTCTATAATGGCCTTTAACTCACGGATATTTCCTGGATATTGATAGTCAAGCAATTTTTGCTTTGCTTCTGATGTTATCGTTACTTTTTCTAACTGATTTTGTGCTATAAATTGTTCTAATAGGTGTTTAGCTAAGAGAATTACATCATTCCCCCTTTCTCTTAGAGGAGGAAGGTAAATTGGCACTCCCATTAATCTGTAGAATAAATCTTCTCTGAATTTATTCGCCATCATTTCTTTTGATAAATCCCTATGCGTAGCTGTAATTATTCTTACATCTAATTTTACAATCTGATTCCCTCCAATTCGTACTACTTCCCTTTCTTGGATTACTCTTAGAAGCTTGGCTTGTAAGCTCATTTCCATTTCTCCAATTTCATCAAGAAAAATCGTCCCTCCATTGGCTTCCTCAAACTTTCCAATTCTTTTAGAGATTGCTCCGGTAAATGCTCCTTTTTCGTGACCAAATAACTCACTTTCTAGAAGCGATGTAGGAATAGCAGCAATATTGACGGCAACAAAAGGTTTCTTTGCTCTATTAGAATTATAATGAATTGCTTTTGCTACTACTTCTTTACCTGTTCCTGTCTCTCCTGTGATCGAAACATTAATGGCATTATCAGATGTTTTATGAAGAAGTTGAAACACTTTTTTCATTGGCAAACTGTTCCCTATAATAGAATTATCAAATTCATATTTATGAGAAAGCTCTTCCCTTAAATGTTCTACTTCTTCAATTAAAGATTCGTTTACTTTTATCTTATTGATAGCATTTAATAAACGCTCTCGAATGTCCTCATCTTTCGTGATGTAATCGTAAACTCCATATTTAAATAGTTTTACGGCTATTTTCACATCCGTCTGTCCTGAGATAACAATCACAGGAACATTAGGCATTCGCATAGAAATTTTTTGGATCACCTCTTCTCCTGTCATATCAGGCAAAGAGTAATCGACGGTAATTAAAGTAGGTTTTTGGTCCAAAGAGTTTAATAAATCCCTTCCTTTCTCAAACATTACCACTTCATGTTCATCATCCATGCTTAATATATAATTCAGCATTTTTGAGAACACTGCATTGTCCTCCAAAGCAAATATTTTAAACCTTTTGGATGTACTCATAGACCCTTTTTATTCACAATGTTTTTGTATTTCAGTAGCAGCATATGGATAACCAAAAACTTCCGCAGAAGCTAATAAGTCACACACTTCATCGTTGGCTTTACCAATCTTACCACTTAAAGCCAATGCTTTAAAATAATAAGCTTCGCCATATTTTTTGTCTAAGTTAATAGCATTTTCAATGGTTTTCAAGGCTGCATCGAACTGTTTCACTGCAATAAGTACCTTAGCCTTATGTAAGAATGCCCTTTTGTCTTTTCCATTGGATAATTCTATGGCTTTATCAAAATCTGCAAGTGCCTGATCTACTCCATTGATTTCAGCATTTTCAAGGGCTCTGTTCAAATAGATATCAGCTATTGTATCATCCAATTGAATCGCTTTTGTATAATCTAGAATAGCCTCTTCATGATCTCTTTGAAAACGGTTGGCATTCCCTCTGTTATAAAAATATTGATATGCTTTAGGAAAATCCTTTTCAGAATTCTCATATACATTAATGGCTAAAGTAAATGATTTTTTGGCCTGGCTATATTCTTCTAACGACATAAAAGCGACACCTCTCGCATTGTAGGCATCTGCATTTTGGTTGTCTTCTTTTAAAGCGGCATCAAATAATGAAATCGCTTCTTTAAATTTACTATCAGAAAGTTTCTGTTTTCCCTGATTGGTTAATTCTTGCGATGATGGTGAGCAAGAAAAGAAAGATAATCCTGAGATAATAAGGGCGAATAAAGTAATGTTTTGTTTGTGTTTCATGCTGCAAAAATAGAAATACTTTTTTGAAATTTCCCCTTCTCGAAAATAAGATAAAGATATTTTTTCCTTAACTGATTTTTCGTTGCTGTAACCACCAAATATAAAACCTCGACCAGTCTATATTGAACCGAATGGAACATAATAATAGTTTATCAAAAAAAGCTAGTTTGTTTAGTTTTTTATATAACTGATAATAGGCTTTGGCTAAAAAATTATTTCCCGTTAAAGCCGCTATCCTTCCATGATAAAGCACCGAATTACTCAAAGAAATATCTTCCGATTTTTTGGTATTCATTTGATGGGCCTTCAGACATATCTTTAATGTTGATTTGAGTAATTGATTCCCTCTCTGATAATAAAATTGTTTTCCCAAAGATCTGGGTAAATCTCGTTTTAGAGTATTGATTTTATCGTAAAACGCGAACTTATTGTTTCTTGATAGACGTATCCATACATCAAAATCTTCGTAAGCTAGCGTTTCGTCATACCCTCCTATTCGACGTAATGCCGATGTTCTAAAAGTAATTGTTGGTGCTGAAAATAAAGGTGGATTACTCAGTACTCTTTCATATACATCTCCGGTGGTTACTGTTTCTAATAATTTACCATCAAGATCTCTTTTGAAATAGGATTTTTTAATACTCTCTCCTTGTTCATCTATCATTTCAACATCAGAAAAAACACAGGCGTATTCCTTCCCATACTTTATAAAACACGCTACATCGTCTTCAACTCTATGAGGTAGCAATACATCATCAGCAGCAAAATCAATCACAAATTCGCCCTTTGCAATTGCTAATGCTTTATTGAATGCCTTACAGTTTCCTATGTTGTTTTTTAATGCTAAAAAAGTAGCCTCAATTCTATATTTTTGTAATGATTCTTTAATACGATCAACAGATCGGTCATTACTAGCATCATCTACAATAATTATTTCTATATTAGTATAAGTTTGTTGTTTTATCGATTTCAATGCTTCTTCTACGAACCCTTCATGATTAAAACACAAACATATTACTGTCAACAAAGGAGTATTAGACATTCTTTATGAACTTTAAAAGTCGTTTTTCACATACAAATATAACTTCGATACTTTTAGGTATTGTAATTTTCCTTACTTATTCACAAGTAAGTGCACAATATTCGAATATAAAGTTTAGCACAAAAACACCTTATAAGACAATGGTTTCTCATATAGGTTTTTTGAGCCCTGCTTCTGGTTCTTATAATCCTGAACTTGCAGCGAGAACTTTAGGAGGTGATGACTATTCGATAGAACAAAAAATTGCTTTGGCTATCAAACTAAAACAAATATTTGATAAACATGGAGGATTGGATGTTGACGATATTTCGAATAGAAGAAATTATAGAAATGAGGATGGCGATTATATTTTTACTGTCTTTGAAGATATTCCAGAAATATACATGATTCGTGAAAACTCAAATTGGATCTATTCACCCAAATCTGTTCGCGAAATTAATGTAGTTTTTAGACGTTATTACCCAGCTGCTTTACCTCCAAAACGACCTAAAAAAGAAGAAGAAGTTAATGTGAATCCTGATTCCATAGATGTTGTTGAGAAGGATTCATCGGGTAAAGAAGTGGTTGTCAAAAAGCCTGCTCCTAAAAAACCGACTCCCTCAGAAAAACCTATCGTTGTTAAAGAACAAGCAAAAGTAGATTTAAGTAACCCTAAGGCAGCGGTGACTACTTTTTTTGTTTTTCAACAAGATGATAATTACCATCCTGAGTTAGCAGCAAAAACATTAGAATCTTTAAATCAATTGAGCCTTGAAGATCGAATTACTTTGGCCATGAAGCTAAAGCAAATTTACGATGGACTTGGACTTTGGATTGAATTAGAAGATATTCCAGAAGAGGAAAACTTTATTGATACCACTCGACACAATAAAGAAATTTATGTCCTCGACCGTCAGCTACCTGATTTTTACTTAGAGAAATTCGGAAAAAAATGGATGTTCTCTGAGGCTAGTATTCAACTAATTGAAAACAAACACCGACAAGTTTTCCCTATTGGTACGGAAGGCTTAGAAACTGTAGGTAGTATCTTGAGAAAACCTTTGGGTAAATATGCTCGAAAAGAATTTTTAGGCCTTGAACTGTGGCAGGTAACCAGTTTAACAGTGATGTTCTTAGGGGCATGGTTCTCCATTATACTTCTTTCCAGAACGATCATGTTCATTATGGGGTTTGTTTCTCGATCAAAAGAAGAAAGACGCTATATAAGAGGAATGTTTAGTTCTGCATTAACCATTGCCATATGCTATTGGTACAGAATGATTTCTCCGAGTTTGGAACTCTCCATTCAGGAACTACAATTTGTGATCATTGTACTAAAAGTGTACAGTATCTTCCAAGTGGTCCGCTTCTTCTATAGTTTGACTGACCTTTGGGTAGCGATTTGGTTGAGAAAGGCCAATGAAAGAGAAGATCAAATACAAAGAGGTTTTGCACCTTTCTTTGGTATGACTGCCAAGCTGATTGTTATTTTAGTAGGCATTGTTTTTACGGTAAGTGCTTTAGGTTATGAAATTAGTGGCTTATTAACCGGTCTATCTATTGGTGGTGTAGCCGTAGCCTTAGCTGCCCAAGATACTATCAAAAACTTATTTGGATCGATCATGATTTTCATGGACCGACCTTTTGTTATTGGCGATTGGGTGAAGGCAGATGGAGTTAGTGGTTCAGTCGAACAAATCGGACTTCGATCAACGAGAATCAGAACATTCGAAAACTCATTGGTTTCTATTCCAAATTCCAGAATGGCTGATTTCACTATCGACAATATGGGAATGCGTGTATTCAGAAGGTATAAAACCTATATCAGAATAAAGTACGAAACCAATCCAGAAAAAATCGATGAGTTTGTGGATCGATTAAAAGAATTAGTTAGAAAGCATCCTCATACCAGAAAGGATTTCTATGTGGTTAATCTAAATAACATAGGACTCTATTCATTCGATATTCTATTCTATATTTTCTTCGAGGCGCCTACATGGGGTGATGAACTTCATTTTAGACATGAGATTATCCGTAGTGTAATCAAAACAGCCAATGAATTGGAAATTGAATTTGCTATTCCTCCAAATGGATTGGATATGATGATGATGGATGGAAAAGGAAGTTCATTGTCAAAAGCTTCTCAGAAAACATCGGGTGATAAACCGTTTGGGTTTATGTAATCTCAATAAATGATATTTGATATAATGTATCAAAAAAAGAAATATAGCTTACTCTTGATTCTAATGATGTTCATTTTCGTGCACACCTCTTTTGCACAGAATGAAACAAGTGGGGATATAAAGTCGGACTTCTTACTTATCAATAAAAAAGGGGAGAAAATAAGAAAGGTTGATTTTAGAGGAAAGGTACTCGTTTTAGTCATCAGCAGTTCGTGGAGTTTAAAGTTTCTAGAAGATTTTGATCAACTGAAATCTTTACAAAAAGAAACATGGGGAAAAGAAGTCACTTTTATCTATGCTGTTGCAGATGTACAGAATAATTGGGAGAACTTTCTAAGAGAATATGGAGCTCCAAAACTAGATAACAGCTTGAATAACACCTACATCCTACCGATCTCCTCCCCTTATTGCAAAGACTGTTTTATGACCTCTCATTTTCATCAAGAAAAGATACCTTCTTACTATGTGTTTTCTAAAAAAGGAGAATTATTGGGAGGAGATATTCCTAGTACAAGTATTCTAACAGGAATGAGGAGCTTGATTTTAGGAGCAAAAAATATATCATATAAATAAAAAATTATGGATTTCGCTATTTTAATACCTTTAATGGCATTGAGTATACCAATTGTTGCCATCTTAGCTAACAGTAAAGGAAAACTCAAGAAAAAAGATTATCAAAGATTACTTGAAGAGTTAGAAAATCTTAAAATCGAGAATAAACAACTCAAAGATCGTGTAGAGAACATTGAAACCATTGTTACAGAACCCGATTGGGACATCAAACGCACTTTAGGGGAAGGAGATTCTACCTCTACACCAAGATTAGAAGAGTAATTTTTCTTTTATCGGACACAAAACCCCTTATTTGTTCATTTTCGCACAATATCAAAAAACCAACAATATATATAACTCACTACAAAACAGTTAGTTACAATATTTGGGGTATTTTTGGCATAACTAAAGACAAAAGTGATCAATATCGTGAGGTTTTCACCTCAACGTAAAGATAAAGTTTAAATAATTGAATTGGTTGGAAAAGGCAAATATCATTTGATGTTTGCTTTTTTGTTTTTATAGACTTTTCTTTTCTATTATTATTTCATCACTTTTTCCCACAATTATTTATTATTAAGTATTTTAGAGTAGTCCCTAACAGATTATTCACTACTTTCACATTTTAGGATCCTATGTGATTTATTTACAGGGGGACAACATCAAATTCAGATCAATTTTAATGAGAATTATATATGTCTAATACATTTATCCTAAATCAAGAAGCAAATGTTGCTTCAACCTATATTAACGAGCTACGAGATGTAAATATTCAAACAGATCGTGCCCGATTTAGAAGAAACCTTGAACGTATTGGTGAGTTACTTAGTTATGAATTAAGTAAAACATTAGACTATGAGTCTGTAGATATTACTACTCCATTAGGCACTTCTCCATCTAGAAGAGTAAAAGATGAATTAGTGGTAACTACTATTCTTAGAGCAGGATTACCAATGTACCAAGGGGTATTAAATGTATTTGATCACGCTGATAGTGGATTTGTTGCTTCTTACCGTTCTAGTTCTGGAACCGATGAAGTAGAGATCAATATGGAATATGTAGCGTCTGGGAACTTGGATGGTAAAGTAGTTATTTTGGCAGATCCAATGTTAGCTACAGGGAAGTCTTTACTTTTAGCTTTAGAAGGATTACTTAAAAATGGCACACCAAAACATGTTCATATTTTAGCTGCAATCAGCAGTCAGCAAGGTGTAGATTATGTTTTAGAAAACATTAATGTTCCTAGTACTTTATGGATTGGTGCTGTAGATCCTGAAATGAATGATAAATCGTACATCATTCCTGGTTTAGGAGATGCAGGCGATTTATGTTTCGGAGAGAAATTATAATTCGATACTGACTTACAGTATTTATAAATATAAAAAATGAGGTAAGCTCAATTTAATTTGAGTTTACCTCGTTTTTCTTTTTTAAAAGTTCAATATAAAATCAATACCCCATATTAATAAGGCTACAATTACTATATACACAATTTTCTCTTTGATATGCTCTACTATTTTATAGCCAATTAGTTTTTTACTGTATTGATCAATTTCTTTTTGTGAACGTTTCTTGGCTATTTTTTCCAAAGAATAATGCCTAATGTGTTTAGTATCTGATTTAAACTTTGGTGAGGTAGCATGCTTTAATTCTCGTCTATTATTTTGCAACACCTTGGTTGCACTGTCCATAAATCCCATAGTCGCTTTAGATTGATATATTTATTTAAACGTAAATGACCTTTAAAAAACTATTTATTTGGAAAAATTTAACATCATATTTAGTGTATTTTTTAGGATCGGTATAATAAGTGATCAACTTCTTTATATTTGTAGATAAGTATCGCTTTTCTATAATAGAAAATGTACTTACGGGCTTGATGTAAGCAAGAAAGTTTGATGTCAACATCAAGTATTTAGATTAGAACTATATTTTTTTGATATAAAATTATTTAATGAGACGTTTAGGCGAATACCTCATCTTTTTATGGAAAATGTTTTCCAACAGAGAATCATTTTCCACATATTTCAAACTGTTTTTTCAAGAGTGTGTCACCATAGGAATCAATTCTTTATTCTTAATTGGTTTTGTCTCACTTTTCGTAGGAGCAGTAATTGCCCTTCAGATGGCATACAATATTGTTAGTCCTCTTTTACCAAAATACATCATTGGCTTGGCAACAAGGGAAATGATGATTTTAGAAATGGCTCCAACATTATCAGCGATTGTATTTGCGGGTAAAGTAGGTTCACAAATCGCAGGCGGAATTGGAACAATGCGTATTACAGAACAAATTGATGCACTCGAAGTAATGGGTATAAACTCTGCTTCTTATCTAGTTTTGCCAAAAATATTTGCTGGTATGACGATGCTTCCCGCATTAGCAATTCTATCTGGAGCCCTAGGTATTTGGGGTGGTTGGCTAGCTACAATCTTTGGAAATTTGTCTCCTTTGGAAGATTACATCTATGGTATACAGACTGAGTTCGTTCCTTTTGAAGTCAATTTTGCCATTATCAAAGCCTTTGTTTTTGGCTTTATTGTTACTTCGATTTCTGCCTTTAAAGGATATAATGTTAAAGGAGGAGCTTTAGAAGTAGGTAAAGCAAGTACAGATGCGGTAACTACTTCTTGTATTGCTATTCTTGCAGCCGACTTTATTCTTGCACAAACCCTATTGAGTTAATTGAAATGATTGAAATAAAAAATATACAAAAGACTTTTCAGGGTAAAACAGTACTATCTGATATTAGTGCGACATTCGAGCCGGGAAGAACGAATATGATTATTGGGGCAAGTGGTACAGGTAAAAGTGTACTTCTTAAAACTATTGTAGGTCTATTTGAACCTGATGCTGGTGCTGTTTTATATGACGGTAGAAACTTTCACACCTCCAATAGAAGAGAACAAAAAATAATTAGAAGCGAAATTGGAATGCTTTTTCAAGGCAGTGCCCTTTTCGATTCACTTACAGTAGCAGATAATGTACGTTTTCCATTGAATGTACATTCTGATATGTCTGAAAGTGAAAAAGATGACCGTGTAAACTTTTGTCTTAAAAGAGTAGGATTAGAACAAGCTGCTCATAAAATGCCTTCTGAGATTAGTGGTGGTATGCAAAAGCGTGTGGGTATTGCAAGAGCGATAGTTATGAACTCACAATATTTATTCTGTGATGAACCCAACTCTGGATTAGATCCTCAAACCGCTTGGATGATTGATCAGTTGATTCATGAAATCACACAAGAGTACAATTTAACTACTGTAATTGTTTCTCATGATATGAACTCAGTAATGGAAATTGGAGAGTATATCATGTTTATGTATAAAGGTCTAAAAATTTGGGAAGGAAATAAAGATACTATCCTTGATGCCGAACCTAAAGAGTTAAGAGATTTCTTATTCTCTAACAAATTAGTAAGAACATTTAAGGGTATGCAATAAGTTATATCATACATCAAGTAGACTCTCTGAATTTAATATTTAAGGATTCAGAGAGTTTTTTTATGCCTAAAATTGACATCAAATAGTGGTTTTTATTATCCTAGATCAATTCTTTTTAAACTTCTTCCTAAATCAAACTACCTATGAAAAGTCATTAACATATCACTTCACTGATTCAATAACCAAATTATAAAGTTGTCGTTTGAGTTAAATGTTCAATATTAAACAATTAATTTAAATCAAAATGAAAAATTTCATTCAAACACTACTATTATTAATTACTATATCATTCTCCACAATGGTTCTTGCCCAAGACAACACGAATACTTCTAATGGTAATAGTGGACATTATAAAGGAGTTGGTCAACTAAATGTTGGCTTAGGAGTTGGTTTTAACTATGGAAGTGCTGGATTTATGGCTGACTACGAATTCTTACAACTTGGTCAGGATTTCACAATGGCAGCAGCAGTATCATACTATGGTTGGGATACCTATTATGCTAAATACAATACTTTTGGCGTAGGTGTTCGTTTTAGATGGTATGCTGATAGAGTTTTAGGTATTACAAGTAATAAATGGGATGTATTTGCTTCAGGTGATGTTGGTTTTGGAATTACAAATTCAAATTATCATAATGGGTACGATCACCATCCTTCCGGGAGTTCTGTTTCTCCAATTTATTGGGGGTTAGGTATTGGTACAAAATACCACTTTAATGATAAAATTGGTTTACATGCAATTATAGGTACAGGGGCACAAATCGGGATTACTTTTGGTCTATAAGAAATTTCATAAGTATGGATATTAATCTGTTTTATCAGATATACTAAGTACAATAAGGGGCAATTAAAAGTTGTCCCTTTTTTATATTCAATCATGAAATATTTATATATTTGCCTCAATTTTCAATCATTCGATTGGTATTGTACTTGAACTTAACAAACTCATATTATGAAGAAATTGAACAAATTTCTATTTTTAGTTTCACTATTCACTCTTTCTGTATTTAGCCTTTCTGCTCAAACTAAAAAGGCTAATTCAGTAAGTAGTAATTTTTCAAACGGTTCTGATTTTTATTTAAACGGAGGTGTAGGATTTAATGGTAGAGGTGTTCCTTTCTACTTAGGACTTGATTATAATGCAGTTCACCCAGATGTTTCTTTAGGAGGATCATTCGGTATTAACAATTGGGAAGAAACACATCACAATCACTACCATAAGTATAGTTCTTGGAACGTGACATTTAATGTGAATTATCACTTTAACAAAATCATGAATATTCCTAATAATTTCGACTTCTATGCCGGAGCTAATATTGGATACTACAACTATACCGAGAAAAAAGGCGATATATATTATGATGATATTAGAAAATATCATAATGGTATAGGTATTGGAATCCAAGTAGGTGGACGTTGGTTCTTTACTGAAAAAGTTGGACTTAATCTTCAGTTTGGTGGGGGAACTCAGTATACTGCAGGTAACTTTGGTTTGACTATCAGACTTTAATTAACATTATTTAACATAATTAAATAGCTTATTACAATTTAAAATTCGTTAAATTCATCAAAATAAATTTAACACAACTCATTCTTAATTAATGAAAAAGCTATTTAGTCTATTCCTAACGATCGCCGCTTTAACTTTTGGTACTTCAGCATTTGCACAATCTGGAGGTGGAGGTAATTATCAAGGTCCAGGTGTATTAAACATTGGTCTTACTTCTGGTTTTGGCGACTACCTTGGTGTACAAGCCGATTATGAAATCGCTCAACTTGGCCAAGATTTTACTGTTGGTGCATCAGTTGCATTCCAATCTTGGAATGATGGTAAAAACGACAATGGTGATACTTCTTTTGCTGTTGGTGCCCGTTTTAGATGGTATGCTGATAGAGTTTTAAACATCTCTCACCCTAAGTGGGATGTTTTTGCAAACGGTGATATCGGCTTCAATATTAATGGTCCTAACGGTTTATGGTGGGGTATTGGTATTGGTGGTAAATTCCACATCAGTGAAGCTTTTGGTTTACAAGCAATCATTGGATCTGGTGCACAACTTGGTGTAACGTTCCAATTATAGAATAATAACGATATATTCATTAAAAAAGTCTGTGGAGAAATCCTCAGACTTTTTTGTATTATAAAAAGAATGTCTTCTATTTTATAGATAATAAAGAAGATTTTTTTTTTTTAATTTTAACAATACTATAGATTTACTACACATTTATTATCCTTTACAACAATCTATTTAATACTCAAAAATGAAATCCAAAATCAATTATTTCGCAAGTCTTTTTACTTGTCTATTATTAGTATTCTCTCTTTCTGCCTACAGTCAAAGTGACAAAAAAGGCGGAGGTGGTGGTGGTAACTACCTTGGCCCAGGTAACTTAAATGTTGGTTTAAGTACTTATTGGTCGTACAATAGTTCTTTAGGTTTTCAAGCTGATTATGAATTTAATCTCGGTCGAGATTTTACCGTGGGTCCATCCTTAAGCTATGCAGGTTACAGTGATAGTTGGTACAATTATTCAGTTTTTGGAGTTGGTGCCCGTTTTAGATGGTATGCTGATAGAGTTTTAAACATCTCTCACCCTAAGTGGGATGTTTTTGCCAATGGTGATATTGGTTTTTCAATCTGGAGCCATAGATACACAGGTCCTGGTAGTGACCCAAATAGTCATTCATCTACCTCTCCACTTTGGATTGGTTTAGGTATTGGCGGTAAATTCCACTTTAACCAAAAAATCGGTTTACAATTAATCATTGGATCTGGAGCTCAATTAGGTCTTCATTTCCAATTGTAATACAATACTTTTTCGATTTATTTCTCATTTATTTATATATGTAAAACAGTGGTGATATTTTTTCATCACTGTTTTTTATTTTCTTATGACTCAATTAACATAAACTTGTCTTCTTTAGCCTTTTCTTTGTATCCAATTTCAACAATTAAACCTATTATGAAAACTCAACTAACAAATATCAGATATGTACTGCTATTATTATCTGGTTTATTTATTTCATCACTTTGTTTTTCTCAAGAGAAAAATACACAAAACACTAAATCTAAAAGTGGTGGAAGTCATTCAGGAAACCATGCATGGTTTTTAAATACAGGATTTGGCTTTAGTAACCATGGTGTTCCTTTTTATATTGGAGGTGAATACAATGGATTTCATCCTGATATTTCAGTGGGTGGTGTATTTTCTTACCATAACCGTTGGGACAATACAAAACACCGTACCGCTTGGACTGTGTCTGCCATAGGTAATTATCATTTCAATAGGCTACTTAACTTAACCTCAGAATGGGATGTCTATGCAGGTGCTAATGTAGGATTCTACGGATACAGTCACGCTTCTACCGGCTTCGGTGGAGGAATACAGATTGGAGGTCGATGGTTTATTACAGATGTGATAGGTCTTAATCTTCAATTTGGTGGAGGTACCGTTTCTGGTGGTCAATTTGGATTGACGTTTAGATTGTAATAGATCTTTTTGATCATAGAAAAACGATCTAAAAATTATATTAATACACATCATAAAAAGAAAAGCGGTATCATAACATGATCCGCTTTTTCTATATAGGTATATATTCTTATCCCCTAAGAACATACTACTTTTCTTTGATTAAATTTTAAGCAGATACTTTAAAGTATCCGGTAAGATTTGTGACATAAAAACTATTTCCCTTTTGAACACTTTCCGCATTCCATCCTTTTACCCTTACTGTATAAGAGCGTTCTTCATAGCCTTTTAAAATATTTAAACCTACTGGTTTTAAATATAATAGAGTGGCTAATCCATCATCAGATTTTAAAATTGCTTGAGCATATTCCCCTTCATTCCTTACATCATATAGCTTTCCATGTAGAATAGTTTTCATGTGCATCTTTGTTTTTATGATGTATCAAAAGTAAACAAATAAATGTTCAAATAAAAATCATTGATAATAAAATTATCATTTTGATTTAATTTTATACAAATGACTACTTAAAGTTGAATGAAAAAAATGTTGTATAAATGGATGGTTTTATAGCATTGATGATAGAGTGAAAAGGTTTATATGAAATAATAAAAATTAGTTAGTGTGTATAAAAAAAATACAATATACTTAACTCTTTATTTCGTTAAATATATTGTATTAAAATATTGTTAGAATATGTATCTCTACTTTGTATGAAAAACAGGACAATCCTCAACATTAAAGATTCTCACCGCTCCATTAATTAGTTCTTCAGTATTATAATGCTCTCCTCCGTTCATCATGTTTTCTTCGATAACATTTAAAACAGATAATACATATTGCTCAGCAATCTCTTGAATTTTACCTTTTGATTCTTCTGGTATCTGTTTTTTAAATCGATCCATCTCACCAGTAACAAAAGTCATCAAAATCTCTTTCACTTCAGATAAGGCATCTTGTGAAGACTTTGAAATTCTTTGTCTATGATAAGGACATAAACCCGATAAAGGTTTTGTCTGTGATTGATTTAATAAGTTCTTTATAGAAGATTCTAAACGCTGCATAATAAGGTTTGAACATTTTCTCTCATTACAAATGTAGTTAATTATTAACGAATTGTCCTATTGATAATATCTAAGACTAAATAATATTTAGTTATATACTCTAAAAATCAAACTTTAACTCACTAATAATCAACAAATAACACTAACACTAATTCTTATATTGAATTATTCTAAATTAGATGAAATAAGTCTTCTACTTTGATAGGTGCAGATTTCACAAATCCTTCTGCAAACTGTGCTCCTACTCTTTGACCATACTCTCTTGCTCGGGCCTCTAAAAACTGCATAAACTGAGGGGTAGAAATAAAAGTTTGAGGTTCTCCTGGAGCAGCATCATTCTCACCTACAAAGAATTGAGAAGCAAAAGCTTTGATCGATTCTACTTTTGTTGGCCATTGTTCAGTTACATCCACTACAAAGTCAGGAGTCATAAAATTTGACTGAATCATATGGAATACATTCTGAGGTCGCCAAGCTTGTTGATCAATACCGTCTTCTTTAGTAATCACCTTTCTTAAACCGCTCATAAAACAAGCATCTACTACCAACTGTGCAGCTTTTCCATGGTCTGGATGACGGTCTTCTATGGCATTGGTAATGATAATTTCAGGCTGATATTTTCTTATCACTCTCGAAACTTCTTCTTGGTGCTTAGAATCGTTTGTGAAATAAAAGTCAGCAAACCCTAAATTTTCTCTTACCGATAAACCCATAATTTCAGAGGCTTTTGCCGCTTCTTCCATTCTTAGTTCGGGTGTTCCTCTTGTTCCCATTTCGCCACGAGTCATATCGACTATCCCTACTTTTTTTCCTTGTTGAATCGCTTTAATAAGGGTACCAGAACAGCTTAATTCTACATCATCTGGGTGTGCCACAATGGCTAAAATATCTAGTTTCATTAGCTCTTAAAGTCTTATCTATTTTTGTTATGAGGAGTGGTCAGCAATAATCACCCACTTACCATTAATTTTCTTCCAAGTCAGCGAAAAATGTCCTTGCAAATCGCCTTTTGTTCTACTAAGATGCCACTTTCCTATGACCAAAGCTACATTTTTAGAGAGTTTTTCCACTTTAATTAAAGTGAATGTCAACTTCCCCATGGCATCGGTATTTGGATAAGATTTTTTATAATTATCCAAAGTCGCTTGCCAGCCATTGGTCACTCCACTCTTACCTATAAAAAGTAAATTATCCGACTCCCAATAGCCGTTCATAAAGTCATCCAAGTTTCCGGTATTCCACGCCCTTTCCTGACGAGATAAAGTCTCTTTGATGGCTTCTAAATCCTTATCTACTTTTTGAGCAAATGTAAATTGAGTAATGAATAAAGCGATAATTATGAAAAGATTTTTCATGAGTTTGAATTGGTTGATATAAAAGAGTTCAATATCAAAAAGTGGGGTAGAATTCTGCATTCCAAAAGACCATTTGATGAAACTCCATAAAAAATGAAGGTGATGCAAATCTATAAAAATTTACATCACCTAAATTATATTTTAAAAGGATTTGACGATACTATTCATCATCACCTGTTTCTTCAGACATTGGCCATTCTCCTCCATGTTCTAACCATAATTGGTTATAAGCAAAAGAATGGTGGTTTGGATAAATCTTATAGAATCGATCGGATACCAATTCGAAGATCTTTCTTTTTAACTCATCCACTCCTTCTTTCTTAATTGCAGAAAGGAAAATGTGATTGTACTCTTTCGCTAAATAACTTTCTTTCCACTCTTCTAAAGTGGCCGGTGGATGATCCTCGAACGGAGGATACTCTTTATCCACATAGTTATCCACTTTATTGAACACCAACAATGTTGGTTTATCAGTTGCTTTGATCTCTAGCAACGTTTTATTCACAACTTCGATGTGTTCTTCGAAAGATTCGTGTGAGATATCAACAACATGGATCAAAATATCTGCTTCGACGATCTCATCCAAGGTAGATTTAAACGATTCGATCAAAGTTGTTGGTAACTTTCTGATAAAACCTACTGTATCGGTCATCAAGAAAGGCACATTGTTCATGGTAATCTTTCTCACCGTAGAATCTACTGTGGCGAAAAGCTTATTTTCTGCAAATACATCCGCTTTAGAAAGTAATCGCATAATCGTTGACTTACCAACATTGGTATACCCTACCAAGGCGGCACGTACTTCTCTATCACGATTCTTTCTTCTTAGATCCGACTGTGTTTCAATCTTCTTCAACTTCTTACGTAATAAGGAAATCTTATCACGAATAATACGCTTATCCGTTTCCAATTCTGTTTCACCAGGACCTTTCATACCTACACCACCTCTTTGTCTAGAGTGGTGGGTCCAAAGGTTGGTCAGACGAGGAAGCATGTATTGATACTGTGCCAATTCTACCTGAGTTTTCGCTTGAGCAGACTTGGCTCTCATAGCGAAAATTTGAAGAATCAATAACGATCTATCGATAATCATTACATCTTCAATTTCTCTATCCAAGTTTCTTGCGTGGGCAGACGATAAATCATCATCAAAAATGATAGTATCGATACCTTCCGCTTTCACATAGGTGAGAATTTCCTCCAACTTACCTTTACCGACAAATGTTCTTTTATCGGGATGATCTAAACGTTGAATGAAAGTTTTTTCTGTTTTGATCCCTAAAGTAGATGCCAAGAATGCCAATTCGTCTAGGTATTCCTCCGCTTTTTCTACTTTTTGATCTTTAAGTGATACCCCTACCAAAACGGCTCTTGGTGCTTTATCACTTTCTGCTTTAATATGATGAAATTCTTTTTTCAAGAAATTATATTTTAAATGTCTATTCTGATCGGTCGCTACAAAATTAAGAATTAATCGCATTCATCTCTAAAAGATGCTCTAGATGATGTGTTTTAATGCCATGTATTTTCTTAATCTCATTGATCTGATCCACTACTTCTTGCTTAGGCGTATCTCTCACTTCGTCTTGAACTCCTACTACCAGTACATTCTTCGGTGTATGTTCTGTTGTGATAAATTCGAAGACTTTTGTTTTATACCCGTAAGCTTCCATGATTAATGCTCGGATACCATCGGTGAGCAACTCTGCCTGACGTTCTTTAAGAATGCCAAACTGTGTGATTTTTCCCAAAGCATCATCAGGAGATAATTGTTTTCTGATTTGTTTGTGACAACAAGGTGCACAAATAATCACTTTAGATTTGGACTGAATACCTCTATAAATTGCATCATCTGTGGCTGTATCACAAGCATGAAGTGCAATCAAAAGGTCGATATGTGGAAGCTCTGCTTCTTTGATTGTTCCTTCTACAAACTCCAAATCATTAAAGCTAGAACGCTCTGCAATACCATTACATTTCTTCACCAACTCTTTACGCATTTCCACACCGATAACATGCGGTTTTTGTTGAGCAACATTGGTTAGGTAATCATACAAACCAAAAGTAAGGTAGCCTTTTCCTGCGCCCATGTCTACGACATTGTATGAGCTATCAAAATTCACATTCTTCAAAATACCATCAATAATCTCAACATATTTGTTCAGTTGACGGTATTTGTCCTGCATGTTGTTCTTTACTTTGAACTCCTTTGTCGTTACACCCAATTCCTGCAGATATACCTTGTCTTTCGTGTCTATCAAACGATTCTTTTGCTTATCGTGAGATAGCTTTGGCTTATCTTTAGTTGTTGCTGCTTTCACTCTTAATTTTGCAGAACCTTTGGGGGTAATCAATAAGTGATAATCCGCCTCTAATGTATATAAATCAGCATTGTAGAAATCATTCTCCAAATACTTACTTATTCTTGTTACCACTTCATCTACAGGATAATTCTTGGTGATATCGTTTGTTGGGTAACGATATAAACAAGATAAGTGCATACCTTTCTTCAACTCTACCAATTTACCATTGATTGTTTTAAGGTCCTTTTGCTTATCTCTTTTATTCGATAAAGTGATTTTGACGAAAGTATTGTTTTTCAAGCTATCCTGAAGATGTTGCTCGAATTTATCTACATTGATGAGACTCATATAACTTTTTGATTTTGAGGAAACACTCCAAACGCAAAATTACGAAAAAGGGTTGTTCCAATGAAGAAACAACCCTTTATATATCTTAAGTAACTGATATTACTTAATAATTACCTTTTCTATTTGCTGTTGCGATCCTTGAATCACTTTTAAGAAGTACATTCCACTTGGCAAGTTTTGTGTTTCATACTTGAAGAATTGTGCATCTTCAATCGATGATTTCAATACTTTACCGAATTGGTCGTACAATACAGCTTGTATTCTTCCTTCTGATCCAATGACTTGAATATTCAAATCAGAATCTAAAGCAGGGTTAGGATAAACAACTACATCAAACTCTTGACCTTGACTATTGACAGTCACTGATACAGGTTCGAAAATTTCAAATTGTCCATCAAAATCGATTTGTGTTAATCTGTAGTAAGATGTTCCGTTGAAAGGTCTAGAATCTGTATGATTATATTTTAATAATACGTTTGAATTCCCTGCCCCTTCAACTTCTGCTACTTGTGACCAGACTTTACCGTCGATTGATTTTTCAATTAAGAAGAAGTCATTGTTTTCTTCTGAAGCAGTGATCCACTCTAGTTCCACTTCGTTAGTTGATGTCACTTCTGCTGTGAAAGAGATTAGCTCAACAGGTAATTCTGGAGGTGTAATCGCTTCATCATCTACATATGCCCAACGGAAACCACCGTTTGCAAAATTAGTTGGTGTAGCAATTCTACCTGAAGTCATATTCATTCTACCGCTACTAAAACGATCTGAATCTATCACAATTTCTGCATCAAAAGCTCCTTTACCTTGATAAGTTATTGCCTCAGATGACTCATACATGTAGAACTGCACAATATCTTTAGAATCTCTTACTTCTCTTTGTTCTGTACTACCACCAATGATACCAAAAGAATGTTGTTCGTCTGAACTAATAGTTGAAGATTCTAACATAGTTCTAAATAAAGAGGCATTATCAAAATCTGTATTTTCTAACTGTGCTTTATTGACAAACTGTAAAATTTTCACATTAATTTCTTCGGCATCATTTAATATTGGTTCTAATAACCAACGACCATTCTTTTGCATACCAATGATTTTCTTTTTCTCGGCATCTTGGATAAACTCACCACCAACTTCTGGTAATGTTGTCGTTGGATCTGTGTTATCTTCATGGTCTACATAATCGGCCATCCAAACTACATCGTGTTCCAAATTGGTTGTACTTAAACCGATTGGATAGATGTGATCTTCGTTACCAATTGGGAAGACAACTTCAGTAGCTGCACCTTGTTTCATCACAAATTTAGTATGACCATAAATGTAGCGATCGTATGAGTAGTTGTAGATATTTCTTGGTCTTTCGATTGTAAGGTTACCTGTTACTTTAGCTCCTTTTTTACTTCTTGAACCTGATCTGACTTTACCGTAGGCATCATAATTAAATTCTAGAGACTCTGTAATATAAGATGCATCTCTGAAATCAACTACATCATCCACATTAGGTTTATCTATATATACATTAGCTAACTTACTTCCATTCAAAAATACATTTTGAGTTGGATAAGTAGCACCAGTAAATGTTACCTTAGATGAATTTGTTGCGACAATTTTATTGGCTTCTCCATTATCCACTTCAATGTTTTCATAGATAATTAAGTTACCTCCTAAATCTACAGTACTACCGCCATCGACAACAAAAGATTTCGATGTAGTTAATGTACTATTCGCATCCGTTGATAAGTAAGCATTATTGATTAAAATATCTCTATCAACTGTAATGATATTGTTTTCGAAATAAACTTCAGCACCATTTTCTGCAATGAAAGAACCAAAAGAATAATTTAAGTTCTTCAAGATATACTTGATTGGATCTCCACTACCTTTATCATCTACGGTTAGAGTTAATGCCTTAAGTTCTGTTCCTCCTTCTAATATTGAAGCTAATAAGGCAGCTGCTTCACTTGATCCAGTAAAGTTGGTATCGTCATTTGGTAACTTAACCATTACTTCGCCACCTGTTGTCTTATTAAAGAAAGAAGACCAATTTCCAGAAGGTTTTTGAGCAGTTGCTCTCATCTCTAAAATACCAACACCTGAAACTATACCAAAGTCACCTTGAGAATAATCATTTCCTGTTCTAGTATCTAAAATTACAGTACCGTTAATTTGAACTTCTGATAATTCACGATCTCTAGCATCTCCTGCTAATACTTTTTTGTTTGATTCAATAATAGCAATTGCCCCATTTTCTGGGAATTCACCTTTGGCATCATCTCTTGCTCCTTCAGTATATTTATTAAATATTACAGGGTTACCATCAATAATAATTGTTTCTGTTCCCGCGGATACTAAAGTTACTACTTCCCAAATATCATCTTCCCACTCATGTTCAGTTGATGTTGAAATAGCAGAGGCAGTATAGAACTTCTTAATACCTGTAGCCATATCATCTGGGTTGCCAATAGTATAAATACCACTTAATTGACCACCATTCAATTTACTTAATACATTTGCTTTAGAAATATCAAATGACACCTCGTTATCCGCTAAAGTGATAATACCTGTTTTTTGTTGCCAAGCTAATGTTCCTTCGTAGAATACAACACTTGTGTAATCTACTTCATCTGCAGTGGTTTGAAGGATATCTTCATCATGATAATTCAGAATCAATGTTGCATCAAAACCATCAGGAACTTCAACATCATTACCGTTTGCATCCAATGAACTTAGGAACCAAGTATAATCTAATACTCTTGGTGTACCTACAACATCTGACTTAATCAAACTTGGGTAATAATAATCCAATGGAAGAACTTTGATAAAGTATTCTGTACCTCCTGCTACTGCATTTCCTGTGAAATCTAATTCAACCGGTGAGTATTTTGGATTTCCTTCGATATTAGTACCGATTGGGAAAATGTAAGAAGCGACATCCGTTCCTACAAATTGTTTGATGATACCACCATCTCTTTGTTGGCCATTGGCTACAATCATTCTTGTAGTTCCAAATCCATCACCCATTGATCCATCCGTAATAGTTGAAGCAGAAGATAAATAAAGTGTCTTTTCTTGAATATGGAATAAACCGTCTGTTAGTTTTAAATCATTATTGATTCTTACAGAATAGAAAACACTTGAGTTGGTTTTATCGTCTAAGTAAAGTCCATTTGGTGAACTCACTTCCATATAATCGAATTCAACAACATCTGTTGTTAAGTATTGAGTGATTCCTGCAGGAGCATCAAAAACAACATAATTACCCGCTTGAGACGTTACTTTACCAGAAATATCTTGATTGGCTCCAATTAGATTGATACTTATACCACCCGTTGCTCCATCCAAGTCTAATGTACTGTTAGCATCAATAGAAAGCGTTTCTTCAATATTTACATTTGAACTTACAAAGTTGTCATCAAATTGCATGTTACCACTTAGGATAGAAAAATTTCTAAATTCGTGGTTAACATCATTACCTGAATAAATCAAAGTAGATTCAGAACCTTCTGTGTAATCTACAGCAAAAGTTGCTCCTGCACTCGCTTTCCACTCTCCGTTATTGATCAATTCTTCCGCATCAAACATTGTGATCTGAGTTGCTCCTTGATCTAAAATAGTTCCTGAAGCTAAACTTGCACCACCTTTAATCTCTGTATCAACTACGAATTCAATAGACCCATCACGTAGATCAAAATAAGGTAAATGAGTGATGTATGCTTGGAAGTCTGTTGTCTCCTGAGTATCAATAATTATTCTTGCATTCTCATTGTAAACAAAACGGTTGACATTGAATTTATCTGCATTTATAAAATAAGCATCTGAAGCTAAGCCTTTACCACCTTTTAAAGTGAAACTATTTACCCCATCAATATATTCGAAGTTTAAATTAAACTCAGAGTCTGCTGATCCAAACAAGTAAAGTACCCCTTGATCATTAAAATCAGAAATGATGGTCTGACCACCAATATCTACAATACCTGAATTATGGTTAAATTCTAAAATACCTACGTTAGAGAAGTTATCGGTTCTTAAGTGAGAACCAATATCTAAAGTAGCTTGATTGACAACTGTAGAACCATCTCCGCTGTATACATTCTCAATAGAAACTACTGCATCACCGGAAGTTCCATATTCTAAGAAGTTATAATCAGATGTATTACCAGTATTTAAAATTACATTACCACCGATAATCTCCAATTCACCTTTTAATTGAATACCTGCTCTTGTACCCGTTACTCTTACAGTAGCTCCATTTGCTACTTGTAATTTACCAGTTGTTGGAATGACGAATTCATATCCTTTTACATCACTAGCATTATTTACATTTAGATCAATGTTAGCGTGTAATAATCTAACAGTACCTTTATTCAATAAGAAGTTCTTTTCTGTGCTTGTTAAGTCTGTAGCTGTTGGATTTAAGAAACCAATGTTAGACTCGAAATCAACTAAGTCAGTCAAATTGTCTTTTTCAACAACTACCTTCCCTAATTTGATAGATTGATTAGCATCTCCTAAATCATGAGAAATTACTGAATTCTCATTACCAACAAAAGAAGTGTTTACTCTAACATTTTCAGAACTCCAATCGATATAAGTATTCGATGCATTTCCCGTATTTTTATTTACAGTAATATCATTTGATATTGTCATAGTATGATCAACATCTGCTAGAGCATTATCATAAACAAAAGTACTATAACCCCCATCATCATATGGCGTGTTTGAATTATTAATCACAAAGTTCTCACAAGAAATATCTACACTAACACCACCTTTGTTTTTGAAAATAAGAGTACCATATCTGTAAGCTCCTAATTGAAAAGTCTTTTCAACCTCAATTGAAGTGTTTTCATTTGTTTCTCCAACAATAAAGTTAGTAGTATTAGCCACTGTAAATGAATAGGCTTTAAAATCATCAAAACCTAAATAAGTATAGCTTTCATCTCCCTGAGAGTTGATATAAACATTAGGGTAGAAGTTAACACCGTCTAACTCTGTGAACTTAATAAGTTTACTAGTGTTCTCTGCTAAACGAACATTTAATTGAGAGCCAGTATTTTTTGCCCAATCACCAAAATCTCCTAATAAGTTGGCATTTTTAGTATCATTTTCGTAGAAATACACCATAAAGATACCTTCTCCAATAACCGCATCTGCAGTTAAAGTTGCATTCTCTTTTACATGAATTCTATGACGAGCAGTATTCGTTTCTGCAAATACAATTCTACTACACTCCATATCTTCATTGGCGTCGATATGAATACCAGAAACTTTAGATAAGTCTCCTGTCATTTCGCTATCATCAAAATATACTACATCACCTGCTTTTGGATAATCTGGAGCCGGGTCCGTTCTATTTGTTCCTTCAACCAAAAGCCAATTGTTTGGATTGTTCCATTTATCTCCATCTTCATTTGTACCTGCAAGTTTCCAATAGAATACTCTAGTTTCTCCACTAAACGCAGCTGCGTTACCAACGGTTAAACTGGCATTTTCAGGGTGGATAAACGTGTTATTTAAATCCCAATCTTCAACATATTTTACTTCATAGAAAGCCCCACTAGAATATCCACTTGAATTACTTGGATTGGTTTCGGTAATACCAAAAGTCAAAGCCTTTCTTTCATAAATTGAAATATCAGGATCCAATGTAGGGTTCAAACGATCAACAGTTAATTGATCACCATTCAATACTTTACCAGGGAATAATGTTCCGGTATCTACAGTGTAATCAGATTTAGGTAAATATCCTCTAAACTTCATTAACGGGTAATTTGGAATACTTAAATCATCCAAATCGATTCGACGTACATTCCAATATAAATTTATTAAAGTGCCTGATACTGTATTTGCAGTGGATAAAATAGAATTTACAGGAGTAACAGAAATATATCCTCCATCATCTACTGATGGCATACTATTACCTCCATCTAAACCGACTACCGTTTTAAAAGGTGTGTATTTTTTCTCTCCTAAATCATTCAGAAAACCAATAGGGTAATCTATTTCTACATTTACATTACTGCTATTGTTATTTACCGTATATTGGTCAATTTTTATAGCTACACCCCCGTCAGAATCGTTACCATCTGTCATGAAGAAGTTATTGTAATCAATTCCTCCATCATTGTAAGATCCAAAACTACCGTCCAACTCTAATTTATCGAACTTCATTTCATAACGACCAATATAGATGGTACCATGTCTATAGTAGCCTCTTTCAATATGAGTGTTCCCTATGAAAGTCAGTTGATTCTCGTCTGCGTTTAGTTTTAGGTTACCAAATCGTCCACCATCTTCAACATAAATTGTTTGGGCATCTGATTTTAATTTGATTAATGCACTTCTTGGTGTTCCCCCTTCAGCGTAGTAACCAAATTGTCCAGTAGCTCCAATATTTACGGTAGGTCCAAAAGCTCTAATCGAATAATCGCCTTGATAAAATAAACCATTATTGATATGAAGTTCATTGGCAATTCTAAGGATATTACTATCGTTTTGATCTACAGCATCTGATCCACTGTAAGCTGTATCAGAAGCTTTAACGTGAGTATCATTACCTGAAGTAACTCTTACAATAGCTTTACTTGTCGATGGAGAGAAATCATAAATTTCATCTTTGTCAATGATCATATTATAAAAAATCAATTCATCATCTTCTGCATCATCAACACCTGCTAAAGAATAATCAACATGAATTGTACTCGTTTTTTCTCCGTTGAAAGTTAGTGTACAATCATTTCTTTTATAACCTGAAACTGATTCGTCATAGAAAAATGCATCTTCTTGATTTATGAATAAATCATGACCGATGTCTACTTTATGTGTACCAGCATAAAATGGAGCATCAATTGTTAGCGTTCCGTTTACTTTTAAATCATGTTCGATAGTGATATTAGAACCACTGTTCACACTAAAAGTTAGTGGTCTTAAACTTACTGCTCCTGCCCCTTTTATTTCCACATTTGGTAGGGGTGCGTTAGAAGCAATGTACATTTCCTGATTAGCATCAGTAATAAATACTACTTTTCCGTTATCACTAACATTATAATTACCATCACCTGTTTCTATCATCATACCTTTTCCTGAGTTAGGAGAAGATGATCCAGTACCATCGATAGTGATTGTACCGCCAGTCATAGTAAATGATGTAGTAGTATATGGTAAACAGAAAGGTTGTTGATTGTTAGGATAGTTTTTGATGTACAATTCACCACCTGTCATAGAAAAGGCACCTTGATGCCCCACTCCTAAGAAAGATGTTCTCAGTTGTCTCATTTCTGCACGACCTTTTTCGATACTGAATTTACCAGTTTCTCTAAGTGTTACACCATATTGAGGCCCAGAACCTGTCCCATTCAAACCTTGGTTAATAAAGAAATTTCCTTCTCTAACGATAATTTCACCATAAAGAGTAAGTGCATTTCCTTGTTGCATATATACATTACAAGTAGGACTGTCTAAGATTAAAATAGCATCACCTACTAAATCCCTATTATTAGTCTCGTTCGTATTTAAATCAAATTGAATATAATCTCCAACAATAAAAGTTCCTTTATCAAAATGTTCAACAAAATCAGTTCCTGACTGATTCAGTATGAAATTTGTTAATCCACCTTCTCCACCATTAATTCTTACTTCATGTTGCTTTAAGTCTTTTTCAGTATCAAAATAATCTGCTTCAAAATAACCATAGGAAACACCTCCTTCATATACGTTGACCTGAATTAATTGAGACTTACTTCCTCGGAATTGTACAATTGAGCTTCCTAAATCAAAAGTACCTCTGTTTTCTAAACTACCATATAAGGTAATACTTTTCGAATTTCCATTATCCAAAAGTGAGGCTCCATTTGTAATATATACATCTCCATTCACCTCGAAAGTGGTGGTTGCATCTAAATTTATTTGTCCCTCCTCGATTTTTAAATGATCTAAAAGCGTAAGGTTCAAAACCGTTAGTGCGCCTGCTCCTCTTTTAGTAAATGAAGAAAAAGTATAACTACTTGCAAAAGTGATATCAGAAGCGTTATTCATAATCAAAGTGCCTTGACCTTGATTAGAAAATCCTCTATCCACATTGGTATAGCTACCTGTTGGGATACTTTCTTCAATCTCTACTATAAGATCTCCTTCTCCTTTAATTTCGTCAAAATTAATTCCAGTTTGAGCTGCAGGAATAGATAAAGAAGATCCCAAAGATAAATCTAGTAATAGATAATCTTTGTCAACAACATCGGTGTTGAAGATAATGGTATTATCAAATTTGATAAACACCTCATCTCCATCTTCTGGAATTTTGTTGCTTGGATTATTCACGGATCCATCAAACTCTAAAGTCCAAGAGGTGGGATCGTTCCAGTTTTTTACTGCTACACCATTATTTACGGTGTACCACTTTGTTTGCCCTATTAATGTTTGGGATAGAAATAGTAAAGAAGTAAGCAAACAAAGTTTGTAAATTGAAGTAATATGTCGGTACATACAAACAGGTTTATAGTTCATTATTTAGTAGTACATGTTTATTTAAGTAATCTAAAGATTGGAGGAGAGTATTTTCGAGTGAAGTTTAGTTCAATAAATATTAGTAGTAACAAGTTAGGTACTTATTAACCAGGTAAAAAAAACACAGAGAAAATGTAACAACCAATCAGTTAAATACTTAATAAGTAAACAGCATAATAAAATCAAATTTATAAAATATTTATAAATAACTGTATTTATGAAAGAAAATTAACAAAATATTCATCCTAATAGTTCATTATTACCTCTAATATTTCATTTTTTGTCAAAAAACTTATTCGAGTAATAAAAAACCTCTTCTTAAATCTTTTAAATAGTTTTTTAAAAATTTCGGATTCAAATCATTAGCTATTACATTTATGCCTTATGTAAATCAAGTGTGATTTTACAAAAAGAAATTAGCCTAGATGAAGTTTTTAAAATTAGGATGTGCATTAGCGCTATTTTCTGTTTTTGCGTCTTGCGATCAACAGAAAAACAAAGACGCTAACACAGAAGAAGTTGGTGAGGAAATAAGCTACGAAGTTGATACAACAAATTACCTATATAACATTAATATTGATACCCTTGAGGTAGAACAGAATAAGGTAAAACGAAATCAGAATTTATCCGATATCTTAAAAGATGAAGGAGTATCCAACGTTCAAATTTTTGAGTTAGCCAATCAATCCAAAGGAATATTTGATGTTCGCAAGATTAAAGTGGGGAACAATTACACTCTTCTGTTTAAACAGGATAGTACAAAGACCCTAGATTACTTTATATATGATATCGACGATATCAATTATGTGGTCTTTAATTTAGCTGACAGTAATAATGTATTTACTGGCGAAAAGCCCGTAACATTAAACAAGCGAGAGGTAGAAGGTGTGATTACAGCTTCTCTGTATCAAACATTAGTCGACCAAGAAGAATCTCCTTTATTGGTCAACTTACTATCTGATGTTTACGCTTGGCAAATCGACTTTTTCCATATTCAAAAAGGAGATGCTTTTAAAGTGATCTTTTTTGAAAAAATTGTTGATGAAAAAGTAATAGGTATTGATCATATCGAAGCAGGGTTATTTACCCATCAAGGAAAAGATTACTATGCTTTTGATTACTTGTATAATGATAAAAATGAGTATTTCGATGAGTTTGGAAATAGCTTAAGAAAAGAATTTTTAAAGGCACCACTTCATTTTTCAAGAATATCTTCTTCTTTCTCGTACAAAAGATTTCATCCTGTACAAAAAAGATATAAAGCCCACTTAGGTACCGATTACGCAGCTCCTATTAGAACTCCTATACATACTGTTGGCGATGGAGAAATTGTTGCAGCAGGCTATTCTAAGTACAATGGCAATTATGTTAAAGTAAGACATAACTCTGTGTACACCACTCAATACCTGCATATGAATAAAATTAAAAAGGGTATTCGTCGTGGTGTTATGGTGAATCAAGGGGATGTAATTGGTTTTGTAGGAAAAACAGGGTTAGCCACAGGTCCTCACTTATGTTTCCGATTCTGGAAAAATGGCAAACAAGTCGACCCTAGAAGACAAGAAATTCCTTCTTCAGATCCTCTACCAGATTCTCTGTTAGGTGATTATCACAAATACATTATGCCTATCAAATTGGAGTTGGATAAAGACCACTTAATCGTATCAGAAAATGATTCAACTACTGTCGATCCAACATCTTAATCAGTTAGTTGCCTTATTTGATGAGGTAAAAATCGGTTTAACTGCATTGGGTTTAGATCAATGGGATGAAAAATACCCACATCGAAACGATCTTCAGAAAGATATCGAGGACCATAGTGCTTATGGTTATTTCGAAAAAGAAGAACTTGTAGGTTATGCGGTTTTCAATCAACTATTTGATGTTGAATACAATGCTATTGAATGGTTAAATACCTCTGATAGTTTTATGGTGATGCACCGATTATGTGTTTCTCCAAAGCATCAAGGAAAAGGTATTGCTAAACAATTTGTTGCTTTTGGTGAAGAGTTGTGCATTACACAAAATATGAAATCCTTACGGTTTGATGCATTTAAAAAGAATCCTATTTCAGGAAAATTGTATCAAAAGTTGGGGTACAAAGTTCTTGGAGAAGTGACTTTCCGAAAAGGACAATTTGATTGCTTTGAGAAAGTGTTTTAAGCTTAAAATTTTAATTCTATATAGCAAAACAGGCAGTTTCAATTAAATGAAACTGCCTGTTTTTATTTATGAAATGACCCACTCTCGTAGATCATCAAATTAGCTTTTTAATGAAGGAACCTCAACGATTTCGTTCACGTCTGCAGCGTAATCTACGCCTTCCACTTTGAAACCAAATAAGTTGAAGAAATCATCAGAATAACCTTTTAAATCACCGATTTCAGAAAGGTTTTCTGTAGTAGCGATAGCCCAAAGCTCATCCACTTTAGCTTGAACATCCTCTCTCATTTCCCAATCGTCAATTCTGATTCTACCTTTCTCATCCAATTGCATGTCATCAGCATAAATTCTGTCAGCATACAAACGTTGGATTTGCTCGATACAACCTTCGTGGATACCTTCTGCTTTCATAATCTTGTACAATAAAGAGATATACAATGGAATAACAGGAATTGCAGAAGAAGCTTGAGTAACCAATGCTTTGTTTACAGAAACAACCGCTTTACCGTTGATATCCGCTAACTTATCTTGGATTTTGAAAGCAGTTGCTTCCAAGTGATCTTTAGCTGCACCGATAGTACCTTTTCTGTATACAGGCTCCGTTAATTTTGGTCCGATATAAGAGTAAGCGAATGTCTGAGCACCGTCGGCTAAAACGCCAGCAGCTTTCATCTCATCGATCCACATTTCCCAATCGTCGCCACCCATTACTTCAACAGTGTTAGCAATATCGTCCTCGTTTGCTGGGTCGATAGAAACCTCAGTTACGTTACCAGTATGGAAATCAACTGTTTTGTTTGAGAAAACACCACCGATTGGCTTTAATACTGATTTATGTCTTTTTCCTGTGTTAGGATTTGTTCTCACTGGAGATGCCAAAGAATAGATAACTAAGTCTACCTGACCTAAATCTTCTTTGATCATATCAATAGTTTGTTGCTTGATCTCTTTTGAGAAAGCATCGCCATTGATACTTTTTGCGTAAAGACCCGCTTCTGCTGCATGCTTTTCGAATGCTGCTGAGTTGTAATAACCTGGAGAAGCTGGACGACCTGCTGATGGTCCTTTTTCTAAAAATACACCGATAGTTGATGCTCCACATCCAAAAGCAGATGTAATTCTTGAAGCTAAACCAAAGCCAGTTGATGCACCAATAACTAATACTTTTTTAGCACCATCGATAGCACCTTTCGACTTTACATATTCAATCTGATTGATTACATTTTGCTCACAACCAGTTGGGTGAGCCGTCAAACAGATAAAACCTCTTGTTCTAGGTTCGATAATCATCTCTATTCCTATTTATGTCCTTTAAGTTGTTTCAAAAAGACGTTTTAAATATTGATTTGTCAAATTCAGATGGCAAAGTTATAAAAAATTGAGAAACAAGAATTAAGAATTAAGGATTTTAAAAGGTGATCGTTGTTTTCATTTAATTGATATATATTAAATTATCTTAAATACTAAAGTTTAGGCAAAAATATACCTCAAGAAAATTACTTCTTGAGGTACATTTTTTAGAGATTAATTAAATGAGATACACCCATTTTTAATAGTGATTCTAGCACCATCTCTTACAGTAACTTTCCCACAACTTGTGTGAATTACAGCTGAGCTTCCGCCACCTTGAATTGTGTAATTGGCTGTTCTACTTTTACCAAAAGTTACCTTTTTAGTACTTCCACCGATTTCTACAGTGTAAGTATGGTCTTGTGAATCCTTGTTCTCATAACGAACAGATACTGCTGCGTATGCATTATACGCAAGTGTCACTAATGCTAAGAATAGTGAGAAAGAGATTAGTCTTAAGCTTTTCATTTTATAGTAAAGATTAAAAAATTAGTCATACGAAAATAAACAAATAATCCCCACATTTAAAAATACTTAATGATGTTTATATGTATTGTGCTTCTAAAGCTGCTAAAACATATCTAATATCTGTATCTGTAACTCCTTTTACTTGTTTTTTAATAGTTGTAATCGATTTAGTCTGAAGACTTTCAATTACTTTTTTAATTTTATTTTGATTTTTAGAATCAACTAACTCTTTCACATCAATTCTACCTTGAGCAATGTATTTTGCCAAAAATGTTTCAACTTTAACTCTGGATACCCCCATTTCTCTTGCAATAGCAATAGGTTCTTTACCTTGTCTAAATAAAACATATGCTGTAGTCTGAGGTGAATATTTCTTCTTCTCTTCTGATTTTGGTTTTGCCGTTAAACTGATTTTTTCTTCCTTAATATGATCTGTTTTAAAGCTAGGCTTTCCAATTTCGTCCTTCTTCAAATCAGACTTTTTGATGTAGCTTTCTACTAACTTCTCCCCTCTTATCATTTTCTGAGCGGTAGCATAAACACGAGCAGCAATATCTTTTACTTCTGCTGTATAGCCTAAAACAAAACGTTCGCCTTTCAGATCTTCCAAATGATCTGTCGCGTTTTTATGCACCTTCTTTAGTTCTGCATCAAAATATTGTTGTGCCTTCTGAGTACGCTCATATAAAAAGTCAATATATCCTTCTTCTTGTTTTGATAAAATAGATGCCACCTGATTTCTAAAACCATCACCTACTTTCTTTAATGTTCTCACCTGCTCTAAAATCTCTTTACCCCAAGGCTTAAATCGTTGCTTTGAAGATAGATTCTCTGTTTTATCGTAAGTCATCAAATGCTCTTCTAAATGCTGAACAAGAAAACTTAGATTGAAGGCAGATAATAAAGTGTTATATATAAAGGTATGTGCTTCCTGTTGTAAGTGAGGCGTCAGTTGCTCAATACTCATGGATGATTTTGTAAAGTGACTCAATGTCGCATCAATAGGTACACCTCTTTCGTTAATTGGAGTTGACAAAACCAACCCATCCAAAGAAGTTAATCTTGATAATGCCACATACACCTGTCCGGGGGCAAATGCTTTTCCTACATCCAAAATGGCTTTTTCGAAGGTTAAACCCTGACTCTTATGTACCGTAATCGCCCAAGCCAACTTGATAGGATATTGGATAAAACGACCTATCAATTGCTCTTCTACTTCTCCTGTAGCCTTATTGAGGACGTATTTTTTATTTTCCCACTCGTAATCTTCTACTTTAAATTCTGGAGTGCCATCATCAAATTTTACCCAAACATCTTTAGAATCACATTGTGTGACCTTCCCTATTTTACCATTAAAATATTTCGATTCACCAGAGTAATCATTTTTAATGAACATCACCTGTGCGCCTTCTTTAATTTTTAGATGTTCTGCATTGGGATATTGATGTTCTGGAAAATCGCCTTCTATATCTGCTGAATAGGTAAATTCCTTTGTTTTTAACTCTTTCAACCACTTTTGATTCTTCTCATCGGCGGTTTTATTATGTGTTGTGAGGTGGATGTACCCATCGTCTGATGATTGCTCAAAATCTGCATCATAATGCGTATTCAAAACTTTCACATCGTTTGTAGTCACCTTGTTTTCCCTAAAATGATTTAAAATATCGACAAAAACAGGGTCTGACTGACGATAGACTTTCTGTAATTCCACATGCACTGGTGGGAATTGTCGTAGCACTTGTGCATTAAAGAAATAACCATTCTGATAGTAATTTCTTAAATACATCCACTCATCTTGCTTAATTACTGGAGGCAACTGAAGCATATCTCCAATAAACAATACCTGTGCACCTCCAAAAGGTAAATCCTTTCGAATTCTAACATGCCTCAAAACTCTATCGATGGCATCAAGCATATCTGCTCTTAGCATACTGACTTCATCAATCACCAACAGCTCCATACTACGAAGAATATCTCTCTTCTTGGAGTTCATTTTAAAGCCTTTAAATAAAGACTTCGACGTATTTATATGTGCTACAGTAGTCACATTTTCGGGTAATTCCAATTGCTCATCAGGAATAAAAGCCCCAAAAGGCAATTGAAATAAAGAATGCACAGTCACCCCACCAGCATTGATCGCAGCAATGCCTGTAGGTGCACAAACCAACACATTCTTATGTGTATTTTCTCTTAATGATCTTAGTAAAGTTGTTTTGCCCGTTCCGGCTTTTCCTGTGAGAAATAAGTTACAATTTGTGGTATTTACATACCGAGAAACCAACTCAGGTAATGAATAGTCTTCCATGAATCGTTTGTATGTTTGATGAAGAAAACGATGATTTCTTAAAGTTGGGAAAAATATTTTTTGATAACAAGAAGAGGGGGGAAGTTGACGCTCGTTTTAACTAAGGAACTAAGGAACTAAGAAAGTAAGGGGAAAGATTGATTTTTGGACTGGTGTATAAAAAACCCAGGAATTTATTCCTGTGGATTGTTTTTTTATGAGGTAAGAAGTAAGAGGTAAGGGGAATTTGTTCGTAGCAGACAGTGAAGTTGACGGGTGTTTTAGGTAATAACTAATAAGGAATAACTTATAGGTTTTTAGTTTGGAGTGAGGAATTAGGAACTAGGAGTTTTTTTAATCGCTCTTCCCTTTTCCCTTTTCACTCTTCACTAGAAATTTTTAATTTCCCCTACGAGCGTTAGCATCACTAATCACGTTTTTCATTTTTAACTTTTCATTTTTAATTTATAAATCGCTCTTCACTATTCCCTCTTCACTTTTCACTGGAAATTTTTAATTTCCCCACGAGCGTTAGCATCAGTAATCACGTTTTTCATTTTTAACTTTTCATTTTTAATTTAATAATCGCTCTTCACTTTTCCCTCTTCACTCTTCACTGTTTTTTGCTAAAAAAACCTCGTGATTTGAAACTGATATGCAAAATCCGACACCCTATACTCATCATTCGGACCCGATCTTGAATATTGCCAATTGGCTTTGAATGATCCATCAAGTTGATCAGAAAATCGTTTTCCGACTCCAATACCTATTTTGGATACGTTATGAAATACTTCTGGTATTTCGTCTTTTATGGGGTAATAATATTCTGCTACAAACGGAAGGTAAACATTTCTATGGTTACGAAAGGGTGTGAATGATCCAAATAACTTTGATCTTAACCGAAGATCTGTGTTATAGGCATCCACTCCTGTTAGCCACGATAAACGCTGTTCAGTCTTTAATTGAAAATTTAAAGAATATAGATCTGTTTTTATGAATTTGACCACGACTGCTTGCCAAGGTCTAAGCTCAAATCGGTTATCAATTTCTTTGTTGAAATGATAATAAAAAGCTACTCCCCCTTTTAAATCAAACGTTTTGCTTAGATGGTAATTTACTGATGTTTCATGATAGATTTTATTCCAATAATTATCAGAGAAAATGGTTTCATATCCAAAATCGAATAACCAATTGAAACGGTCGGAAGTTTGAAGGTGAAAATAAAGATCCATCCACAGTTGCTGATTGACCACATCTTTTTTTACTGGATGTTTTTCTTGAGCATCAACAGAAAAGGAAATAAAATTTAGCAGTAGAATTAGGTTTAAAATGTATTTTTTGAAAGTAGGCATTTATTTGAGTCATAATGAATTTGAGTGCGAATTTATAAATTTTAAATGGATTGACAATTGTTTAAATCAAAATAACTTTGGCGTTTTTGATACCGGAAAAAAGTCTAAAAATATTTATAATCTACTCTTTTACTATATATTTACAATTCAAAGTAAACTTCAACAATCAATTTCATGCGCAAACTTCTAATTGGCTTATTTTTTTTACTTAGTTATTCGTTACACGGTCAAAATAAACACTTTAAAAAAACACCTATTCCGAATTGGGTGGATAAGATAGAATTTAGTGATGATGCTTTTAAAGATAAAAAAGGTATCAGTACTCAGTATTTATTAATATCTGATCAGACCAACAGACTTACACAAGAATCATATTATGAACAAGCTTATAAAGTAGTTGATATTGAAGCTGTTCAATCCTCATCAAATTTCAATATTTCTTTCGATCCATCCTATGAATCTATTCATATCCACAAGTTGGATATCATTCGAAATGGTAAAAAGATCAATAAACTTGATGTTCGTAAGTTTGAAGTGATCCGACAAGAAACGGATTTACAAAATTACCTATACAATGGAAGGATGTCGGCGATACATCAATTAAAAGATGTGAGAAAAGGTGATATCATTTCATATGCTTATACTCGAAAAGGATTTCATCCATTCTACAAGCAGAAATTTGGATATACTTTTTATCAAAACCACTCCACGCCAGTAGCTACAGTTTACACAAAACTTATCATTTCAAAAGATGAGAAGGTTATTGAAAAAGTATATAATCAAGCTACTCCATTTAAAAAGGAAGTGAAAGGGAACCTGCAAATATTCACTCAGAGAGGCAGTGGTATGGAAGATTACACCTATGAGAATAATGAAACTGCATGGTTCAATGGCTTTAAATATGTACAGTTATCTACTTATCAAAACTGGAATGAAGTAGTAGAATGGGCTTTACCAAAATATAAATACAATAGAAATGAAATCAGAAAAATCTGGGAGAAGGAAAAAAACAATCTAAAAGGTACGACAAAACAGTATAAAATTCTTTCTTGGATACATTTCATTCAAGATGAAATTCGATATATGGGGATAGAAAATGGCATAAATGCTTTTCAACCTCACAGCCCCACACAAGTGTACAATCAGCGTTATGGTGATTGTAAGGATAAGTCACTTTTACTAACTGCTTTACTTCGTGAGGAAGGTGTGGAAGCTTACCCTATGTTGGTCAATACTAGAGGAAAGTTGACTGATCAAAAAATTCCTGGTCCTAATCGATTTAACCATTGCATTGTTCAGTTAATTTATAAGGGGAAAGAGTATTATATCGACCCGACTATGAGTAATCAAGGTGGTGATCTTCGTAATTTTGCAACACCAGATTATTATTGGGGTTTAGTAATAAAAGAAGGAAATAACGCACTAACAAAACTTCCAAAGAGCATCATATCGAAAGTGAATATTCAAGAATTAATTGATCTTGATTCTATTGGAGGGGGTGCAGACATTTCTATTCGAACTGAATATTATGGACCAAAAGCAGATGATATGAGAGCGTATTTCTCAAGAAATGATCGTGACTTTATCTCTGATCAATATGAAAAGTATTATGCCAATTTATATGATGGGGTTACCACAATTAAGCCAGTAAAATTCTTAGATAACGATAAAAATACTACTGGAAAGATCATCATTGAGGAATTTTATCATACAGATAGTGTTTGGGAAGGAACTACAGACAGTATGACAATTCTTTTCAGAGTATCACCTTTTCTTTTATATGGTGAAGTCGCTTTTGATAAAGTACATCAACGAAAAACACCTTATTATATAAGCGAACCTATAGATTATCATCAAGAAACAAAGGTTACATTACCAATTGAATGGGATTTAGGAGAAGAAGAGAATCAAGTTAAAAACGAATTCTTTAAGTATAATTATGCGGTAAAATCAGGAAATAAAAGCAACCAATATACAGTCATTTACGACTATCAGCAGGACTCTAATTATGTGAATGCAGGAATTGCTAAGAAAGTAATTAAAGATGGTGAAAATACATTGGACAAAGCAGATTACTCTATTACTTATGATTTAAATTTTGATCCAGCTAATGTAGATTCAGATAGTGAAGGTACAGTAAGCTACGCAAGTATTTTTCTATTCCTATTGTTTTCTACCATCTTCACTTATTTCGCAAGAAAGATCTATTTCAATTTTAATCCACCTTCTTTAGGAACATCAGAAAGTTGGGAGTTTGGAGGATGGTTAATACTACCATTATTAGGAATCATGTTCTCTCCATTAAGAGTATTATATGATGTATTTACCACTGGTTACTTTTCTCCTTATTTTTGGAGTAACATAGAAACATCAGACCAAAGTATTCAATTATTTTTATTGGTTATAATGGAGTTTGCAATCAATTCTTTTACTCTTGTTCTAAGCGTATTCACCTTGATTTTAGCTTTCAATAAAAGAACAAGCACAAAGTATTTTTACAGCACTTTATTAGTAACTGGCTTAATTTTCCCACTTATTGATAATGGATTTTATTATTTAATTTATGAAGAATTCACTGATGCCGATTTTAAAGAACTTTCATCACAAGTTATTAAATCTCTAACCGCATGTGCAATTTGGGTTCCATATATATTTTATTCTGAAAGGTCTAAGAATACTTTTACTAAAACATATATACCCAAAAAAGGTACACCTGTTGATGTCAAGATCACATTGTAAATAAAAAAGGTGAAGAAAGTTAACCCTCTCTTCACCTTTTTTATTTTTATAAAGTACTTTTTATAAGAATATATGCGTCTGCAACACCAAACCATGCACACGATCCGGACGTTCACCAGACCAGTTAGGTTGTGTATTCGCATATTCTAAAGTCACTTTTGCATTATGTCCGTTGATAAACCAATTGACACCCAATTGTACACCGTCGCCGGCATTATCAAACGCTTTGAAATTTCTTGTACTGTAAGCAACGTAAGGCATCATTCTACCTTGTTTCGTTGTGAAAGGTAACAAGTAACCAAATTGTCCATAGAATGAGTTACCTGTACCGTATGTTGTTCCGTAGTGGTACTCATCAAAACCATAATTAAAATTATAGTAAGCTACATAAGCATTAATGGCTCCATTACCAACAGGTGCATCGTAATACGAATCTACAGCGAAGTGATTCACATCCCCACCTACAGGAAGGTCATTTTGCATCTTCACTACACCATTATTGTGATTGAAGAAACCTGCTCCAATATTAAATACTTTCTTTTTTCCTAAATAAGAACCTGTTCTAAATGGAAGTTTGTTCGATTCTTTATCCAAGAAGTTATATTCAAAATATCCTTGTAAAACTAGTTTTGCATCGTTTCCTAAAACTCTTCTACCTGAGTAAGTCACAGATCCGTTCTCCAAATCATCTTGTTCTGCAGAACCTAATGCATTACTTATCGGTTCGTTAATAGATACTTGGTATCTTAAACGACCCAAAAAACCTTTCGCATACACACCTACATGACGACCGAATTGATCCGATAAACCTAGTGATGCCCATGACTGACGATAATTGTCCATCGTCATAAAGTTTAGTGTTCCTGAATTGGACATTCTACTTAGACCGTTCCAGTAGTGAAGACCTGCACCAATAAACAAAGTTTCGTTATTGGATACTTTAAATTCACCCCAAGCATCGTGTAAGAAAATCTGGGTTGTATTTACCGTACCATCAGTTGTATTTCTATTTCCCAATGGATCCATATTGTAGGCATTTACATTATTGACACCAAAGTGAGTCAATACCATAAATCGCTCAGAAATTTGGGCGTAAGCCAACATACGTGTACGTCGGATATTTAGACCAAACCCAGAATCGTCGGCCATATTATTGTCCGCAATTTGGAATTGGTTCCATAATATAAAGCGGATGTATTTTTGACCATCATCCGAAAGGTCTAATTTTAAAGGCTTGTACTCCGTCTGTACAACTTCGTCCTTTTCTTTTTTTGGTTTATCATCAGATGCTTTTGAGGAAATTGATGAAAATGAAAATAGTATTAGTACTATTGAGAAGACGGTATAAGTGTGTTTCATTTGTAATTGATTAGTAGTATTGTATATCAATTTTTGATGATTACTACGTTCAGTTGTCTGTTTATAGCGCAAAATTAGTTAGTTGTGTCAAGTACTTTTGATGATGATCGTCAGTGGTTTAGCATTATTTACAACACCAAAAAGGCCACCTAAATTGGTGACCTTGATTGATAATGGAACTACTGTTCTATTTAACCCCTCTCTTTATCTACTTTGTCTCGTATTGTTTCTTGATTTCTTTGAAATTTTCTCCGTTAACTTCCTCACCTGTCATCACATAGTGATCAACGGCTAACATATAATCGGATAACTGCTTTCTGAATTTTCCTTTAGCTAAACTTCCCATAAAAGCAGGTTTGGTTCTATAATCGAAAGTGAAAACCAATTTTGAGGTTTTATCATCCACTTTTACTACATGATACACTCCGTATGAATATTCTGGAATTAGAGGTAAACCTTGAATATGGGTTATCTGTACTTTAAACTTCATGTTTTCAGGATCGTAATTCACTTGCTTTTCTTTTACATATTTCTTTCCATCCAACGTAATCGAACAAATTCTTTCTGCTCCTTCACACCCTTCTGATACTCCTTCTTGAGAATATTTGGAATCGACAACAAATGGATGTGATTTGTGAACATCACCGAACTCTTCCCCTACCACTTTCCAAACAGCCGCCGCTGGAGCTTTAATTTCTCTTGAAACTTCTATGTGCTGTGTTTTTTTATCTTGGCCTAAAGTGATGAATGTGTATAAAATAGCCAATGCGAAAAATATTGATTTCATAGTATTAGATTTTAATGGCCTAAGCCAGAGTATATATTTTGTTTTTGTCTAATACAAAGGTGATGCATTCGCCTTACTATCAATTGGTCGATTGGTTCAAAGAATTGGAAAATTGGTTCAACAATCGAAAAGTAGCTCACCCTACCAACGTTAACATTTGTTCTCAGAAAAACTTAATCTTTCTTAAAAAGGTCTCCGTATAAGTAATTAATCTCACTCGAAAAAATTCATTGTTATGCTATTAATATTCATCATCTCAACCGCAATCAGTTTAATTCAAAAAATGGGTCAAAAAGAGTATAGTTTATAATAAACCTACTTTAACTGATCGTCGTGTTATACTCATAACATCATACAATCCCTTTACAAAGAAATATCTTACTGTTTAATTAAAACAGTAATAAAAATATAGAGCTTCTATAAAGTCTACTAGACTGTCAAGTCAGAGTAGAAAATTAAGAAGATTACCATTATTAATCATTTTAATTAAAAATGAAAAGTCAGGATAACTGACTAAAACCCTGTAAAACACAAAATTACAAGGTATAAGATATAGTATATTTGTTAAGATTAAGCTATTAAGGGGCCGAACTTTGTTGGGCTCTTTTTTTATTTCAAGATTTTGAGGGATTTATTGATGAATCTAAGGAAGAAACCTCCAAACGTCATCAAATAGCCTGAAAAGATTGATTAATTTATATAAGAAACCCATTACTTAACTATGAAATATATAAGCATTCTATTGATGTTGATGATTACTTTTAGTTGTTCATCCCCATCAAATGAAAAAAAAGAGGCTGATGTAAAGCCTAATGTATTATTACTTATTGGTGATGATATTGCCTTTGGTGATTTAGGTGTTTATGGCTCTGAAATTAATACTCCTAATTTTAATCGTTTGGCAGAATCGGGTGTTCGATTTACCAATTTCCACGCCTCTCCTGTTTGTTCTGTGACACGATCGATGCTCATGACAGGTTGTAATAATATTGAAATTGGTTTGGGATCTTTTGATTACTCTTTCTACCCTGCCTCAAAAGGAAAACCTGGATATGAAGGCTATCTTACCGAAAATGCGGTGACCATGTCTCAACTATTTAACGATGAGGGTTACGAAGTTATTAAAGTAGGAAAATGGCATTTAGGAGGTGAAGAAGCGGGTGGTTATGGACCTTTTCATTGGGGCTTTACCAAGGAGTTTGGTATCCTTTCGGGTGGATCAAACCACTGGAATAATTTGAGAATGACCCCTATTTTCTCTGATCCTGATTTCATGCACAAAAAATTCGAAGAACATTGGACACTGAATGGTAAGAAATATGACCGTCCCGAAGGTGTATATTCAGGAGAGTTATATACCAATCAGATGCTTGATTTTATAAAAGAGGCACATCAAAATGGGAAACCATGGTTCTCTTGGATGGCGTTTACCACAGCCCATTTCCCTATTCAAGCGCCTCCAGAATTAGTGGAAAAACATTTCGATTTTTACTTAAAACATGGATACGAAGGTTTAAAGCAATTCAGATATAAAAGATTAAAAGAAAAAGGATTGATCTCTCATGATGCTTCTCCTGCACCTGAAAATGATTTGGTAAAAAAATGGAATCAACTATCTGATGATGAAAAGAAATACCAAGCAAAAGTGTTTGCCACTTATGCTGCTGAAATTGAAGATCAAGACAATAGAATTGGTCAGATTTTAGATTACCTTCAATCTTCTGGTCAGTTAGAAAATACTATGATCGTCTATCTTTCTGATAATGGTCCTGAGGGAATGGAAGCGGAAAACCCGAATACCGGAAACCAAGTTTTTGGAGAGTGGATAGCTAATAATTACGATACATCTTTTGAAGCGATTGGTACGGCCAACTCTAGTAACTACATCGGTACGGCTTGGGCCAATGCGGCAACAGGTGGACTTTCTTGGTGGAAATGGTTTATCGGTGAAGGTGGTGTTCGTGTGCCAATGATTATCGTTCCTCCGGGTGCCACAAAAGAAAGTTATAAACGTGCGGGAGAAATGTCGAATGCTGTGATGTCTGTGAAAGATCTTCCTATGACTATTTTAGATTATGCCGGTATCAAACACCCTGGGGATACTTATAAAGGCAAAAAAGTACAGGCTCCTAGTGGAATAAGTGCACGTGCTTTCTTAGATGGAGCATCAGATATTATTAGAAATGATACCCAATGGTATGCTTTCGAATTGTTCGGCAATGCCTATATCATGAAAGGAAATTATAAACTGATTAAAGTTCGTAAAGGTATGTTTGGGGATGGAGAATGGCATTTGTACGATGTGGTAAAAGATCCATCAGAAAGTAAACCTTTGGAAAAAGAAATGCCGGATCGCTATAAAGAGATGTTGGGTATTTATAAACAATACGAAAAAGACCATCAGTTGGTGCAGGTGGATGAGTCTTGGAATGCGTTTAAGGCGGCTAGTGATTAATACTAAAAAATGAAGGCACTACTCGATTCTACAAGTAGTGCCTTCATTTTTTAATTTGTCCTGACACTAGCTGGCACATCAAAATCTTTCCCAACAGCATCAATTACCAATACCCAATCGTTCCCTTTCCCACTTGTTGGAGCAGCTATATTTACTTTATCCGATTTAATAATATCTTCCCCTCTAAAGCTATTTCCCGTTCTCGGATCGAACCACCAAACCTGCAGTTCATCTGTTGAAATGAAAGTCAAATCCAATTGTATAGCACCTCCCGAAGGAAAATAAACCATTCCATAATCGCCTTCTGAATCCCTAGTGGCTATTTTGTACTCTTTATTTTCTGTATTGTCACTTTTTATTATTTCTTGATCTGGAATTCGAGACAAATAAGGACGGGACAACATCAAATTCTTGAGATGTTTTGCTTGGTTGGCCATAGGTAGATCCATTGCTTCAGGCCAAGGTCTAAGAGGTTGATTAATCGGTTCTTTATCATTCTTAAACATCTGCCAAACATCATGACAACCATAGGACTGACCGAAAGCACCTGCAAAAACATTCCAATACATTATTCTTCTGATGTCCTCATGATTACTATACCCTAATTCTTTGGCATTAAAACAATTGGGATGGTCTTCGTACAAAGGTTCTCCATCGATTACTGGTTTGATGGGGGTTAATTGATAATCGTGAATAATATGAACATATGCATTTTGATCGATACAGTGGCCCGTTTGATGCATATTAAAATCTAACCATTTTTCTTGATGAAACCATGTAGATGAACCTCCGCCCTCTTTTGGCTGAGGGTGAAAACTCATTAAAGTTTTATCATAACCTCCGGCAGCTTTTACTATTCCCTCTGCCATTTGATTCCACACCTCGACATCATCAGAGTTTTCCCTTGGGTTCCGGTCTCCACCTATAATCCATATGATATTATCATAATCTTTGTACCGATTCCCTATCCACTTCCCAAATTGAAAGGCATTACTTTTATTGAATACTTCGGGACCATCACCCCAACTCAATGTATTCAATTTATCACCCCAAGTAGGTAATAAAGCAATGTATAATCCCAATTCATCTGCTTTTTTGATGATATAGTCCACATGCTCAAAATAAGCGTCATTGGGTTCATTTGGATTGTTTTTGATTAATGGCAAATGTCCGTAAGGATTGGGAGTTGTTAAACCATGCAACTCTGCTAAAGCCACTGCTTGAATCACATTAAATCCTTGTTCCGCTCTTTTTTTTAGGTAAAAATCTGCTTCTTCTCTATCACATCGATGAAATAATTCCCAAGCAGTATCTGCCAACCAGAAAAAAGGCTTTCCTTCTTCTGTGACTAAATATCGGCCATTATCACTTACTTCAAGGCGTTGTGCAAGCAATTGGAAGGAGTTGAATAGAAAAAATAGGACGCAAAAAACACGACACTTCATTTCAATAAAGGTTTAATAGTTTAGTTTAATGCTTGCTGATCAAATGTAGGTTATCGTATTGAAAATATCAAAAGGTTGTTACTTTTTTACTTGAATGTATTTTGTAATCGATCAACAATTCGCCATATGTCATATCTATTGGCTCAAAACTTACATAACAAGTATCTCCATACCAATCTCCATGATATTTTATCTCAAACTCATTTTGGATGGTGTCCATTTTGAGATAAGTTTCAGGAACGCCAATGTACAATTCCCCTTTACCATCAATATATCCTTTCATGATTAATTCCCTAGCATATGGGTGAATTGCCTTATCATCAATATGAAATTTGGTAACTAATTTTTCTGAATGAAGTTCTTTTTTTATTGTACCCTTGCTTGTCCAAAAACTAGGGATTTGGTGATAAAGCTTTATAAGGTAAGCTGTTAAAAGGAAGCAAGCGAGAATAAAAAATAGAGAAAAAGTGATTATTTTTTTCATTGTTGATATGTTTCTGATTTATAACATATATACTCCAAAACTCAGTCCCCCAATCTCCTCCCCATACTGAAGTATGAGGCTGGAAATAATTAGATTGGTAAAGACTAAAGTCTTTACCAATTTTGACGCGTACTGCTATTCACAAAGTAACAATTTAGTGTTGAAAAATTACTCGTCCAAGCCTTCAGGACTTCAGTCCTGAATAGGTATAATTATCACCACCCTCAGGTTTTAACCTGAGGATATAAAATTAATTCTCAACACCTGCCTCCTTCAATCTCTGATCTAGTGGCTTAAGTATTTCAATCCACTTCTCCCTTTCTTCATTAGCCAACGACTCCTTATATTTTGAAGTGAATAATTTAATTCTTGCCTCTCTATCATCATACCACCTTAAATAATATTCGATATAGTTTGTATTGTCTTCACAATAAGTCATTAAACAATTTTGTACTCCTGTCACATAGTAATATTGCATTGGTTCAATAATATCAGCTAAAATGATAGCTATTTCTCCTTTCAACAAAAGTCGTTCTTGACACTCAGAATAGATATTCGTGGAATCTGTTTCTTCAAAAAAATATATCAACTTTGGAAGTACATATGTTCCATATGCAAATACTTTTCTTGATGAAGAATGCCTAATAATTTCTTTAGAATTCTTTACTTCTTTTGAAATCGATGTGATTAGAGAATCTAATTCTTGTAAACCTTGTGCAAACGTGTGGTTTGCAAATAATAGAATAATAAGTGTTTTAATAATTAGTCTGATGTTCATAGTTTGTCTTTATAATGTATTCCCAATACTAAAGTCTTTCCCTATTTTGATGTGCACTTTTATTTATAATAGCAACAATTTGGTGTTGAAAAATTACTCGTCAAAGCCTTCAGGACTTCAGTCATGAATAGGCATAATTATTACCACCCTCAGGTTTTAACCTGAGGAAAAACAATTGATATTTAAATAATTATTTTCTTCATCAACATTTTAGGATTAATAAAAATAATTAAACCTACAATCAAATAGGTAATCTGGAAGGGAATACCAATATATGTAAAATTCAATGGGGGAAATAGCCATACAGTACCAGTTAATAATATAGCCGTAAATACCCAGCTTTTTAATTTCAAGGATGATAAATAGCTAATAAGAGCAACTACATTGATAATACCAATAATGAATAAAATTATATACTTATTATCTTTCATTAATGGAAACTTATCTATAGCACTAGGAAACATCATAATAACGATAAATAATAAGTAGGCCAATGAGAAAGTGATTATACTAATAAATTTTATAAAAGATTTCATAGTTAGATTTGTTGTTGAATTAGTTGAAAGATAAATATCGTTATACATTTTTTTAAATCCTTATTTCTAATCTCTAAATCAACCCATACTGAAGTATGGGGCTGGAAATAATTAGATTGGTAAAGACTAAAATCTTTACCAATTTTTATGTGTACTGTTTCAACACTTTAGTGTTGAGTGAATACTCGTCCAAGCCTTCAGGACTTCAGTCCTGAATAGGCATAATTATCACCACCCTCAGGTTTTAATCTGAGGAAAAATCACCTAGAAAACAACACCCAATCCAACTCCATTTCATCCACCTCTTTAAACACACACACCAAATTCATTATCCCCTTTGGGCGATAATTCAATTTAGTATCAACATTAATCCAATCCTCATTGGTATTACCTACTTCAACAGTTGCTATGAGTTTACCATTTGGAACATTTTCTCTAAGTTCAATTCTACCACCTTTTGCTTTGCTTTTTACCTTAAGTTGAACATTCTTTGGTTTGTCATCAAAGGATACGGTATTGTATTGCACCCAACTTTCCTTTTTAGTATTCGTGATTTTCCATTCTGGAATACCTACTCTTTTCACAAAATCGACTTCTGCATTATGTATTTCAGAATATCTATCGATCTGAATTGTATCTTTTGCAGAAGTGATCCCAACCCCTCTTAAAGTAGGAATCACCTTCCTAATCGATCCATCCTCCTCAAAGAATAAACTATCTACAGACACCGATCGAAGGTTACCTGCTTTTGATATATCATTGTGATGATAAAACATATACCACTGATCCTTATACTCAACAATAGATTGATGATTGGTCCAACAATCTTCAAAACGATCCATGATTGTGCCTTTATACTCGAAAGGACCTAAAGGGTGCTTACTTATAGCATATCCAATCTCTTCAGTACTATTTTGTGTATCCAAATTATGAGGGAAAGTCAGGTAATACATTCCTTTTCTTTTGAACACAAAAGGTCCTTCTTTATATTCTTGGGGTAAGTTTTCAATCACCACCGTTTCCCCAACTATTGATTTCATATCATCACTTAGCTTTACCACTTTTAGAGAGTTTCCTTTTCCTCCACCCCAATACATATAAGCTTGTCCATCATCATCAATAAAAGCATTGGGATCGATCCCCTTTAGACCTTCAATATAATTAGGCTCTATAGTGAAAGGACCTTCAGGTTTTTCTGCTGTAGCTAATCCAATCTGACGAAATCCACTCTTGTCTGCTGGTTTATTGGGGAAGTAATAGTAGTATTTTCCTCCTTTGGATGCGATACAAGGTGCCCACATTCCATAGCCCAATTTATTTCCCCAAGGTACATTTTCTTGAGCTACTATTACTCCAAGATCCGTAAAGTTCACTAAGTCTTCTGTGGAGAAGGCGTGGTAATCTGTCATCACATGACCGTTACTTTCTTTCTCTGCACCCAATTTCTCCCATTCAGGGTTCCAAGGAACATCGTGTGAAGGATAAATATATAATTTACCATCATAAACTCTTGCTGTAGGATCGGCAGTGTAGATGTGTTTTATTATCGGATTTTGAGCTATTGTGTTTAAAGAAATGCTCAAAGTTATCAAAATCAGTAATCCTATTCTTTTCATACTATGTGTAGTTGTTTGTTAATTGATAATACTTTTTTAAAAGTCTCTCCTTATGGTAGATGAAAGATATATAAAGGATAATGGGTAAATGGTAAATTAATGAATGAAATGAAGGGTAATTTTTTGATGATTAATTTTTTACTAATCAAATGAATGAGGTATTACGCTTTGCTTTTCACTTCATTTTCACTAACTAGGAATAAATTAAATACATCTAACGTGCTCTCCTTTAGATCACACCAACTTAAATTAAACAACTATGGAACAAGCTATCTTCAAAAACCTAAGAACCAATCATCATATTTTAGCTAAATTTATCGATGGTTATTCTCTGGAACAGTTGAATAAAATTCCTGATGGATTTAGAAATAATTTAATATGGAATATAGGTCATGTACTTGTTGCTCAAGAAGGGTTGATCTATAAATCTTCAAATCTGCCTGTTCACGTAAGTAAGGAGTTAATTGATAAATACACGGTGGGATCAGTACCCGATGGCAAAGCAACTCAAGAAGAAGTTGATGAAATCAAAAAGTTATTATTCAGCACTTTGGATCAATTGGAACAGGATCTAAATAATGATGTTTTTAAAGAATATCACGAGAGAAAAACAAAAACTGGTTTTACTATCTCGAATCTGAATGATGCTTTAGTTTTCACTAATTTCCATGAAGGAATACACTTGGGTGTGATGCTTTCGATAAAGAAGTTTTTATAAAATAGTCCTGCTTTAAGTTAATACAACTTTCAATATCAAGACTATTTTATCATTAATTTGTAAAAGTACCTACTTCTTCTAATGAGTACGGCGAAATTATAATCTGATATATACAAAAATAGGTTATCTCACTTTACCTTCTGAGATAACCTATTTTTATCATTAATTGAGATTGTTTTTAAATAACATAGGAGCTATTTTATAAAGATTTTGTCTCCAAACTTTATAAGTATGCCCTCCTGATATAGACTCAAACTGATATTTTATTCCTGCATTATCAAAAAGTAATTGAGTCTCCATACCATTCTCATATGCATGATCTTCTTTACCTCCTTGAGTAAAGAATAATAATTTATTTGTTTGTTTAAATTTATCAGACATTCCTATCACCTGTGATTTTCTTTTGGATTTATCATCAACAATTCCTCTTGCCTGTTTCCAAGTATCACTTAACCACCAACCAGAACTTAAGATTCCGACATAAGCAAATTGATCAGGATAGTCCATTATTATCTCTAAAGTTTCCAGTCCACCCATAGACAATCCTATAATTGCTCTTTCTTCTGGAGAAGATTTCACTCTATATGTCTCTTCGATGAAAGGAAGAATATCATTCATAAACTCCTTTTTGAAAATAAGAGGTCTATCCAATAGTTGAGGTGTTTCTATTGTACCATTAGGCATTACAACCACCATTGGTTTGATCTTTCCATCAGCATATAAATTATCAAGAATATTATTTGCACACCCAATACTTGACCATGAGATATCGGAACCCCCTCCTCCATGAACTAAATATAAGACAGGTAATTCTTCTGTAGATTTTTCATAACCTGGAGGTGTCCAAACATGTAATCTTCTAGTTTTATTTAACGTACTAGAGTAATAATACCTTTTTGCTATTGCTCCATGTTTAATATTATCTCTTTGAGTATAAAATTGTTCTTTTGTTTTTACCAACACTGTCGGGGTACTCTCTCTTGATAAGGGAGATTGTGGGTCAACTACTTTCATTCCATCAACTTCAAAATAATAAGAATAAACACCATCCTCAACATTAAACCAATATCCTTCCCATACACCAGAATCGTCTTTTTTAAATTCTATTTTATCCCATTTATCATATGATTTTAGTTCTACATTTTTTGCTTTTGGTGCATATATCCTAAATGCTACTTTTTTATCAGGATATACTTGAGTTGACTGAATATCTTGCCCTAATAATCTTGAAAAAGTTATGATAAATATTAGAGAAAATTTTATTGTTTTCATTTCAGTTTTAGTTTATAAAAATTAAGGCACTACTCGATACAACGAATAGTGCCCTAATTCATAATTGTATTTTGTCTATTTATCTGTCATTCTGTAATACACCTCACCTACTTCGTCAATATTGAATTTAATTTGGAAATCAAAGTCACCTTTACTGTTCCATAAATTCGTTTTAAAGTAAGTAATTGTACTTCCATCTGTTGCATTGATAACTAAATTACCAACAGGTGCACCATATTCATCACCAGTAATTGTATAGGTAAATGTCCCTGATTTCATAGTATATTCTCCTAGATCAAATGTTCCATCATCTCCATAGTCTACACGAATATTACCTGTATAAACATCTCCATTTTGTTCTACTGAAGTGAAAGTAATTACATCGTTATCGGCTGCTTGAGAATCGCCATAACGTTGGTGACCATTATCAGAATCGCTATACCAATAATAGTTATTAATCATAATTCCGTCTCTAGCTCTCCAAGTTCCTTCTGGGAAAATACCGTTTGGATCTGGCTCTTCAGGATCGACAGGTGTTTCTCCGTCACATGGCTTCGTTCCTACAAAGTTTCTAACGAATTTATACCAATGGGCTTCTTGATCTACACCGCCAGCATTTCCACCGTTGAATTTTAAAGTGATCTGATCTGCTCCACCCCCTTCTACAGCATTTGGCACTTCTAGTTCTGTTCCATCTGTAGCGATAAATTTTATTGTCCAAAATTCTCTGCTCTCAGTATCATTAGGATTTTGAAGTAATTTCAATTCAAATCGTCCGCTTTCTGGGAAAACTACCCAATCTGTACCGTTACCATTTGTAAGATTACCATCTGCACCAGCTAAGTATTCGAAATCGCCTGAAAGGATACCTGTTTCTGTATCGAAAACTTCGTTACTGAATCGCATGATATTATCGAAATCATCACAAACTCCTGCATTTCCTCCTGGCCAGAAACCGATGTCTTCGATTCCCCAATCACCATTTAAAGAAATAGGAGCATATTCTGGAATTACTGGATCCGTTTCTTCTTCTCCCCCTTCATCAGGAATTGAAGCTCCATCTCTAATGATTGTATACCAAACTCTTTTACCAAAGTTTAGTTCTAACTCATTGTAGTTACAATCTTGCCATCCTAAATCGTTTGCTTCGGGAGAGAATGCTAATTCAAAAACAGAATAGTCTTCTGTATTGATCCATTCGATGGGTAAAGTAGTTTCTGTTTTTTCTTCTTGAGTTAGGATGATAGTGTTATTGGTAAGATCCAATACCCATTCAAAATCACCTTGAGGCATTCTGCCATAATAAGGAGCATAATCAATATCTGAACCTTGACATGCATTTTCCAAAACAAACGTTTCGAAAGTACCATCTGCACCCGAAGTATAACTACCTGTACCATAAAGATTACCTACTTCATCCACACCAACTGTCATAAATTCTAATTCGTTGTCAGTTGCCGCACCAGCACCTGGAAGCGTCCATTCTAGATCTTTAACACCTTCCCAGCCCCAGCTTTCGCCTTCACCGATAAAGTAGTGGAACTCCATTGGTTTACCCACTTTCCATTTTCCTTGGATTTTGTTATCGAATGATTGTACGGTTAGTACCCAATCTCTTACTTCTCCAGTGGCTGAAGTAACCTTATAAGTATATTCTCCAGATGATAAATCAACTGCTTCTCCAGAAGCAGGAAAGATTGTTGCTCCTAAAGAAATCTCGATTTGTGGGGTAACACTTGTTAAGTCCATACCATCAATTACATAAATGGTGAAATCACTTTCGCTAGGCGTTCTATTAATTTCTGCCGGACCGATTTGGATACCATCAATGAAATAAGAAATAATTGCTCTTTCGCTTGTTAGTAATTCGTTTGGGTCTTTAGGTTGACAAGAAATCACCCCTATTAAACCCAAGAATAGAACGAAGTTTATAATTTTTTTCATATGCTTGTTACTTTATGCCCCCCTTTATAGGGGAGCGTTGATAACCATAATTTTTTATTACTTGTATTAGTTTACTTCTGGGTTTGTGTCTACTTCGATCAATGGTATATCGAAGTAATATACACCCGATGACATTGGCTTACCGTATTGACCTCCAAGCACTGATTCCATGCTTTTTGTTCTTCTCAAATCAAATAATCTTTGACCCTCAAATGCCAACTCTTTACCTCTTTCATCAAGAATATACTCTCTAAACTCTTGTAGTCCCATTCCTCCTGCTAGAGGAGATAAACCCGCTCTATTTCTAATCTGATCCATTAAAGCATAAGTTTCGGCATTAGGACCGATAGCTTCTGCGTACACCATCATGATGTCTGTATATCGTAAGATAGGTGTATCGCAAGTGGCTTGCTGACCGATCATATTAGGATCTAAGAATTTGGTTGGGAAAGTGGCTTGTAAACCTCCTCCAGGATAGAAAAGTTCTTTATCTGCTCCTTCATCTCCTGCACCTGGAACGGTAACTTTATCGATAATCATTTCTAAGCTACCTCTACGATCTGCTGCATCATAATTAGCCACAAAATCATCTTCAATCCAAAGGTGTTCCCATCCACCACCTGGAATAGTAGTTCCGTTTGGTAAAATGACTTGTTCTGCACCATCTGCCCAAGGCATAAATAACATTGGTAGTTTTGTATATTCTCCTTCTAATAAACCATTACGGTCTGTGGCAGCCACAAAAATATGTTCCTTTGCTGCAATTCTAGTATCTACATTCCATGTCTCCGTTAAATCTTCTTCGAAAGAATAAGTAGATTGATCTTGTAATACTTTCTTAGCATAATTGGCTGCTTGAGTGTAGTTGGATTCAGCATCTGACACCCATTCATAACCTTCTACACCTGTATTTTTTGCAGATGCCAATTGCAAATACACTTTTGACAATAAAGCCCAAACAGCTACCTTATTTGCTCTACCATATACTCTTTCAGTGGATAAACGTGTCTCAGCATCATTTAGATCTTCTAATAAGAAGGCGTAGACATCTTCCATTGGAGAAACTCCTTTATTTACCTGATCTATTGTAGATACTTGTTGATCTCTGATTATCACATCACCAAAAAATCTTACCAAGTTAAAGTAATGTAACGCTCTTAAGAATTTAGCTTCACCTACAATTTCAGACTTTCTAGTTTCGTCCATATCTGGAGTATTTGGCACATTAAGAATTACTGCGTTTGCACGGTTAATCGCCAAGTAAGGATAACGCCACATATCTTCAACAATAGTATTGTTATTCAGTATTTCTAAACGGTCCAATGCATGTTGGTCCGCACCTGCATCGGGCTTAATTGTTAGCGTTTCTGTTGGTACCTCTGTTGCAATAATCAAGTGTCTAGAATAGTATTCAATATCTGAATTTACCGAATAGGTATAAGCTAAAGCTGACTCTGCATCAGAAGGTGTTTTATAAAAGTTATCACCGGATAAGAAACCGTAAGGGTCCTCATCAAGGCTGCAAGCAGATAAAGCGAATACTGCTGCAGCTGTTAAGAATATATTTTTAATCGTTGATTTCATTTCACTCTACTAGTTAAAAGTTACATTAAGACCTAACGAGTATGTAGTTGGCATTGGGTAATTGCCCCAATGTATACCATCTCCGCCTACTTCTGGATCATAACCATACTGAAAATCAGAGAAAACCACTGGGTTATCAATAGAAGTATACACTCTCAATCTATCTAACCATTTGATATTATTGCTACTGAAGTTATATCCAAGGTTGATGTTCGAAATTCTTAAATAAGAGCCGTCCTGAATCCAATAATCTGAAGCCTCATAGGCTCTTGCTTCATTTAAACTTGGATAATCATTGGTTGGGTTATCTGGTGTCCATCGACTCAACATTGCTGCTCCATCAAACCTTGTATTATTGTATACTTGGTTGCCTTGTACTCCGGTAAATAGAATAGAGAAGTCTAATTTCTTATATCTTAGTTTCGTACTGAAGCTATAAATAAACGTTGGGTTCGGATCGCCAATAATTGTTCTATCGTTGGCATCTACCACACCATCACCATTTAAATCAACATATTTAATTTCGCCTGGTCTTGCTCTTGATCCTGTTAAACCAGCTTCCAAACCTTCTTCGTAAGTTTGAATGATACCGTCTGTTTTATAGCCATAGAAAGCTCCTAATGGTTGTCCTGGCATTAATACTGTAATAGGAGTTCTAAATTTTTCTACTGTACCTCCGTACCAATCAAATCCATCAGTGTTTCCGATATCAACTACTTCATTTCTATTTTTCGAAATCATACCTCTCACACTCCAATCCCAATCTTTCGATTCGATTACTGCATAATCCAAACTTAATTCTACACCTGTGTTTTTGATTTCACCATCATTCACCCACATCATATCGTACCCAGAACTTGGAGCGATTTGCTCTCTTCTTAATAGATCTGTTGTGTACTTATGGTAAACCTCAGCTGTCAACATTACTTTAGATTTAAACAATCCAATATCTATACCTAAGTTAGCTGTTGTAGTTGTTTCCCATTTCAAATCTTGGTTGGCCATTCCTTCCCAAATTTTATAAATACCATCAGGAGAGTAAGAATATACACCTGGACCAAAACCTGTTGTAAATGTACCATCTGCTGTTGGGTTAGGATAACGACCTGTACCATATCTTTCATCAATTCTATAAGCAGGAAGACCTTGGTTACCAGCCTGACCCCATGAAGCTCTCACTTTCAATTGAGAAACCACATCTGAGTTCTTCAAGAATTCTTCATTTTGTACATTCCAACCTACGGCCACCGATGGGAAGTAACCCCATTTCTCATTTTTACCAAACTTAGAAGAACCATCCGCTCTAATTGTACCAGTAATTAAGTATTTGTCATCATAAACATAGTTTAAACGACCAATACCTGATAATAATAAACTAGAAGAGAGTGAATTGACAATGTCTTTATTTTCAGCTGAATTTAAGTCTTGATTCACAAGGTTATCGTTTACGAAACCTTTACCTGTTAGCTGACTTGTCCTTACAGTATATTTCTGAGCACTCCATCCAGCCATTGCACTAATTCTGTGTTTTTGGTTGATGGTTTTACTATAATTAAGGTATGTCTCACTTAATAAGTCCAAGTCGTTATAATTCGAGATATAACCGTAACCAACTGATTCTGCCCCTTGCCATGTTTTTCCAATTGGCTCATAATGATCTGTAATACCATTACCTGACTTGATGTTCATGGTTGTTTTCAATTCCAAATCGTTCATGATCTTTAAACTCAAGTACATATTTGAAATGAAATCGTGTCCTTTATTATTGTTAACCACCTCATTTGCCCATACCATTGGGTGGTAGAAATCTTGTCCACCAATAAAGAAGTATGATCCATTTTCGTCGTAAACTGGAAATACTGGCGAACGATTAACACCACCTGCATTGACAGAATTTTGATCGGTATGATTGTAAATTACATTTACTCCTGCCATTAAGTTTCTAAAAATCTTCTGATCCAAAGAAACACGCATGTTATATCTTTTGTAATCGTCACCTATATTAATCCCCTCTTGACCTAAGTATCCTAAAGAGAAATAATACTTTGTATTTTCGCTACCACCACTTGCTGATAAGTTATGGTCTTGTGCCAATGCATTTCTATAAACTACACCCGGCCAATCTGTAGATGTTCCCCAAGCTCCACTAGTTATTTCTTTAACAGACGGATAATAAGTCCCTTGGAAAGTTTCCCCTACATAAAATGGCTGTAAACCTGCATTGACCCTACCTTCGTTATGAATAGTTGCATATTGAGCTGGATCTTTGATAACATTAAATTCGTTAGGTGGTGTCGCCAAAGAAACTCTTGAGTTAAAATCGATCTTCATTTGTCCACCACTACCTTTTTTAGTAGTAATCATTATTACCCCGTTTGCTCCTCTCGATCCGTAAATAGCGGACGCAGAAGCATCTTTTAATACTTCAATCGATTTGATATCGTTCGGGTTAATTTGTTTTAGATTACCTGCATTACCAATAGGAAATCCATCAACTACTAATAATGGACTACTATCTCCTAAAAGAGAGCTTACCCCTCTCAATTTTACAGAAACATCGCTACCAGGTTGTCCAGAAGAATTGGTTATTTGTAAACCGGCTGCTTGTCCTTGTAATAATTGTTCTACCGATGTAGCGGGTCTTTGAGGTATATCATCCATCTTAACAGTGTTAACAGCCCCTGTCAAATCACTTTTTTTCATGGTTCCATAACCAACTACCACTACCTCATCTAACTGTTCTGCATCTTCAGATAGGTTAACATCAATAGTAGTTTGTGTTCCTATCTCAATTTCCTGAGATAAAAATCCGATGTAAGAGAAAACTAATGTGATCGCATCTTCAGGAACAGTCAAATTAAACTTTCCTTGAAAATCGGTTAAAGTACCGATAGCTGTACCTTTAATTAAAACGTTCGCCCCAATTAATGGCTCATTCCCTGTACTCACCGTTCCTTTTATTACTCTATCTTGTGCAAATGAAGTAAGAGAATAAAAAGTCAGAATGATAGACAGAACCACTTTTAGTTTTTGTCTTGAATAGAGTATGCCTTTCATTTCATTAATTAGTAAATAAAGTGTTCTAATAAAAAAATTCTGTTGTTGTCGTCAATACAAAAGCAATAATAGTTGAGAATACACTTTTCGAAAAGCCACATTCATAAAAGTACAATCATTGAATAATAATGTATCATGATTTATAGAAGTCAAAAAAATAGAATTATTGCATTTGAAGTCACTACCCAGTCATCACAGGCAACTTAAAAACCTTATTTAAAGCCACTTAAAGCCTGCTTTATTTATTAACTAATGTAAATAGTCAGAAGTTTAATCATTTTCATTTAGCTGACTGAAATTATATATAATACATTTCTGCCTATGTATTATACTTTTTTGAAGTAAATTATAACTTTAATTATTTGATAAAGATATTGCATCAACTTAAAGAATTACAACTATATGACAATAACATTGTAGGTCTTTATTTTTGAGATGAATTTTTTATCAAAAGATAACTTTATAGAACTAAATGAAACTATTAACTAAGGTATTTCTTTCTGGAATTATAACAACCACTTTTTTATCTTGTCAGGAAGAAAAACAACATCAATACTTCGCTAAAATTGAAGCCGACAAATACATTAGTAAAAATTTTATTGGTAATGGTATTCAGTGGGCGGCTTATCCGCATGCAGATGGACCGAACTCCGAATGGGGTGACTTAATTACACCTGCAAAATGGGATACAATTTATGAAAGATTAGATTATATGCAGCCTCAAACCATGAGGGTGTTAGACCAAGCCAATTGGAGATATTATAAAGGAAGAGATCAAAAAGGACAACCTATTTTTGATATTGATAACCCAGAAATGAAAACTTTGTACAAGGTCTTGGATTACTGTCAGACTCGAAACGTAGATGTTGTTTTTGGTGAATGGGGAACACCTTTTCATGTGCATGACTTACATATTAAGAATGCCAAAGAAAATCGTTTCGAAAACGCATACGATCCACAATGGATCAGTTTGATTGGGCAATATGTAGAACATCTTATTGTTGAGAAAGGATATACTTGTATCAAATTCTATAACCATATTAACGAACCTAACGGCGATTGGGCATCCACTAATGGTGATTATGAAGAATGGAAAAAAGGGGTGATTGATCTTCAAAAAGAATTTGAGAAGAGAGGGTTGGATAAATACCTAAGTATTACTGGCCCTGGAACGGTACCTCAGTATACAAAAAAAGGGTTTGATTATACCGGAGAAGAATGGGTAACAAAAACCATTGCTGATATTGATACCATCGTAGGTGCATACGAAATTCATACTTACTTGGGAACTGATAATACAAGAAACGGTAAAGCAGCTGAATCGATGCACATGCTCATGGATATGCCTGAAGTAAACAAAACAGGAAAACGCTTCTTTGTCGGAGAGATTGGAATTAAAGATGAATGGGACTCTAAGTACCAAGAATTAAATGTGGAAGCTGCAAAAAAAGATGGTTATGCTTCTATTTACGATTCTCAGATGGCCGTTTATACCTATCAGTATGGAGTGGATATGGCTGATGCTGTGATACAGTTAATGAATGCCGGTGCACAAGGAATGATCGCTTGGGATCTTGATGATGCTATGCATACAAAAGATGATTTAGGTAAAGTAGACCAACTAAAAAGATGGGGATGTTGGAACATCTTAGGAACAGAATTAATTGATCGTCCTGAAGATGAAAATATTCGCCCATGGTTCTACCCTTGGTCGTGGTTATGTAAATATTTCCCTAAAGGAACCGACATTCATACAATGGATACTCAACTTCCTGAAGGTATCAGAATGACTGCTGGAAAAATTAATGATGATTATAGCATTTTGATGGTAAACAATTCAGATACACTTCAAAATATAGCAGTGTCAGCTCCTATTCAAAAATCAGTTAAGCTTAAGCAGTTACAATATACCGCTGATGATTATAAACTAAATACAGAAATGGGAAGACCTGCGCTAAATAACACAGATCTTGATCTTAGAAAAGGTGGTGTAGTTCCTCTACCAGCTCGATCGGTAACTATTCTAAGCAGTTTATAATCTAAAAGTGAAAAAAGACATGAAGAAATTACTCACGGTTTGCATCACTTTATTATTAACGATGCAGAGCATTGCTCAAGATCAGTTTGTAAAGGTGGCCGATGGTAAATTGGTCATCAATAATCAACCTTATCATTATATCGGCACCAACTTTTGGTATGGAATGAACTTGGGTGCATTCGATCAGCCTCGATTGATTAGAGAATTGGATCGATTGAAAAAAATTGGGGTAAAAAACCTACGCATAATGGCTTTATCTGAAGGGGATAAAGATACGCCTTGGTGTATGCAACCTGCCTTACAAACTGCTCCAGGAGAATTTAACGAAGACTTGTTGAATGGTTTGGATTTTCTTTTGGTGGAGATGCAGAAAAGAGACATGAAAGCAGTAGTATGTTTGAACAACTTCTGGCCATGGTCAGGAGGTTTCTCACAATATATTAAATGGACAAAAGGTGGGACTATTCCTTTTCCCCCACCCGCTGAGAATGGCGATTGGCATACTTACGGAAAATATGCAAGTCAGTTTTATGAGAACAAAGAAGCACAGGCACTTTACAAAAAAGCCATAGAAAAAATAATTACTCGAAGAAACTCCATTACTAAAGCAAGTTATACCGATGACCCAACAATAATGGCTTGGCAACTGGCCAATGAACCAGAAAATATCTTAAGGGGAAATCAGTTAGTCGAGTGGATTAATACCACTGCGGCATACATCAAATCGTTGGATGATAAACACTTGGTCACGACCGGATCTGAGGGCTATACTCCTAGTGAAAATTCAGGAACTGATTTCGAGAAAGATCACCTTTCGGAAAACATCGATTATATGACTTTCCATATTTGGGTACAAAACTGGGGATGGTACGATCCTAACAATGTGGAGGGAACATTTGATAATGCTGTGGTAAAAGCAAAGAAGTATATTCAACAACATATAGAAATAGGGAATAAAATGAATAAGCCCATTGTGTTGGAAGAGTTTGGTATTTCTAGAGATAAAAATGATCATAGCGACCAGAGTAGTGTGAGTGTTAGAGATAAATACTACAGTATTCTTTTCGAAGAACTCGCTCAAGCTATTGAGAAAGGTGATAACACATTTGTGGGTTGTAACTTCTGGGCTTGGGGTGGTGAGGGCCGACCAAGTACACCTCATTCTATCTGGAAAACTGGTGATGACTTAATCGGGGATCCTCCTCACGAATATCAGGGTTGGTATTCTGTTTATGAAACAGATAAATCTACTTTGAAAATAATTAAGAAATATAATAAGAAGGTGCAGAAATAATTTGTATTACCTATGATTGAAATCATGGTTAATTAGATATTGTAATAGACTTTAGTATTTTAGTTTTTAATTAAACTTAAACAACCAATACGAGATGAACTTCTTCAAAACGACACTTCTCCTGATCTTATTTAGTAGCATGATTCCTGAGAAAAAACCAGTAAAAACTACAACTTCAGTTGATCCCAATTTTCATATTTATCTGTGCATTGGGCAATCGAATATGGAAGGGTTTGCCCCTATTGAAGAAGTCGATAGAAATGTAGATCCTCGTGCTATGGTTTTTCAAACTGTAGATTGCAATAACTTAAAGAGAAAAAAAGGAGAATGGTATACTGCTATTCCTCCATTAGCCAATTGCTATTTTACTGATCAGGTGGGACTTTCGCCATCAAATAGTTTCGTCAATACTATGGTAAATTCCCTCCCTGACAGTATTAAAGTGGGGATCATCAATGTGTCTGTGGCAGGTTGCGATATTCGACTTTTTGATAAAGATGATTATCAAAAATACTTTGATACTTATGATCCCGATACTTGGTTTAGAAATAAGATTTCTGACTATCAAAATCACCCTTATCACCACCTTGTACAATACGCGCGATTGGCACAACAGCAAGGGGTGATAAAAGGTATTCTTTTACATCAGGGAGAGACTAATAATGGTACTCCTGATAGAGAAAAATGGCCGGAATATGTTCAGAAAATATATCAAGATTTAATCACCGACCTTGCTTTAAATAAGGAGACCCCTCCCCCTCTTTTGGTGGGAGAATTAGTAGACAAAAAGCAAGGCGGGATTGAAGCCGAAATGAACGATATTATCGCTACTTTGCCTTCTAAGATAGATCATTGTTATGTGATCTCATCAGAGGATTGTTTGGCACAAAAAGACAGTGTCCACTTTAGTAGCGAAGGGGTACGACTTTTAGGACAACGATACGCAAAACAAATGCTAGAACTTCTTCCTTTACAATAAACGATCAAACAAATTTGAGATGAAAAATTATATACTATTACTACTATCCTTTTTCTGTTTTCAAGGAGTTTATGCCTTAGAACTTCCATCCTTTTTCTCTGATGGCATGCTCTTACAGCAATCCGATTCTGTCAGCATCTTTGGATGGGAAAAAGCGAAAACTTCGGTTCGGATATCAAGTAGTTGGGGAGAAGAAGTGGAATGTAGATCGAATAAATCTGGGTTTTGGTCAGTGAAATTAAAGACGCCTAAAGGTAGTTTTGATACCCATCAATTATCCATCAAAGGAAAAGAAAGTATTACGATTAAAGACATTTTGATTGGTGAAGTCTGGTTAGCATCAGGTCAGTCGAATATGGAATGGTCAGCTTCTGCTGGGTTAATGAATGATAGTACAGAGATAAAAAATGCACATCAACCGATGGTGCGTATTTTTAAAGCTGAAAGAAACAAAGATGGAAAAGAAGGGGCCAAAGTAGAAGGAGAATGGTTGATAATGACCCCGAAGACCATGCCTTACGTGAGTGTAGTGTCTTATTTCTTTGCGACCAAACTTAAAAATCAATTAATGGTTCCTGTAGGAGTTATCACTACCTCTTGGGGTGGTACGCCTATAGAAACATGGATTCCTAAAAAAGCTTTACAGAATGATAAGGATCTTTGGGCTTCCTCTCAAAAACTAAAACCTAATCCTTGGGGGCCTGTTGAACAAGGTTTACTTTACAATGGTATGGTGGCTCCATTTAAAGATTACACCATCAGTGGACTGCTATGGTATCAAGGAGAAGCTAATGTGGAGTTTCCAGAATTATATGCGGAAAAACTAAAGCTATTGGGTGAAATTTGGAGACAACAATTCAAAAAAAATCTGCCTTTGTATTATGTGCAGATTGCTCCATATCATTATGGTGATAATATTAATGCAGCAAAACTTAGAGATCAGCAAAGACGAACTATGAACATTTTGTCCAACTCTAAAATGTTGGTTATTTCTGATGTAGCCGACTTAAATGATATTCACCCCATCAATAAAAAACCTGTTGGACACCGTTTGGCAAATATTGCTTTAAAAGATCATTATGGTATCCTCACAAAAGAAGTTTATTCCCCAGTAATCGAACGTATTTTCACGGATTATTACGGTCGTTTACACCTTGCTTTTAAAAATGCTAAGGGCTTACATTTCGCCTCCTCGGACATCAATTATTTTGAGGTGGGTAATGAGCAATCCACTGCAAAAGCTACAGATATCAGTATTGAAAATGATCAGATTATTCTTAAATCACCTATCGAAAATCCTGAGTGGGTAAGATTCGCTTTTACGAATTCGGCAACACCGGGGATTGTAAATGAAGGAGGGATTCCTGTAAGTTGTTTTGATAAAATAGTTTTTATTAAAGAGAAGAAAGTACAGTAAAACTTTAGATTTATATACTATTCATCGAGGGGTTATTTTCCCCTCGATGAATAGATCATTTAAGATTCAACAGACTGTAAATTAGCTAATGATTTTCTAAAGATAGAAGGGGTTACTCCTTTAAACTTTTTAAATTGTCTATTAAAATTTGACAAGTTATTAAAGCCACATTCATAACATATCTCTGCTATATTTTTATTAGTATTGATCAAGAAAAAAGTAGATTTTCCTAGTCGAATATCATTTACAAATTTGATGAAACTTTTACCTGTTCTTTTCTTAAAGAAATGACTAAAAGCTGAGTCGCTCATATTAATTAAATGGGCGGCTTCTTGTACATCAATTGGTCGGTGATAATTCTCGAAAATAAACTCCAAGACCTTATTTATTCTTCTACTGGTTTCCTGAGGATGAACTCCAATAAAACCTTCGGAAGCTAGTGATCTTGTTTCGGTACTTATACCCAATTGATGTAATAAATTGAAGAACAATAAGACACGTTCAAAACCTGTACTTTTAACTAAATCCTTTAAGATTAACTTGATTCTGTAACGATCTGTACCCTCAAAAACTACTCCTTTACCAGAATTAGAAAATAGTCCTTTGATGCTTTCAAACTCATTCTTATTCAAGAGTGAATCTGAAAAAATACTCCGTTTAAACTGTATGGTCGTTACACAAGGCTTATCTGTTGAGCCTTCTTCTTTCATCCATTTATGTTGAATATTCGGACCTAGAAAAACAAGATCTTCTTGCTCGAAATTAGCTACAGAATTACCTACAATCCTTCTACCATTACAACCCTCCACCAAAGTCAACTCAAAATCGTCGTGCAAGTGTATTGGATAATCAAAGTCTGCATTATGGTGATGTTGTAATACGAATAGATTTTCATCACTTACTGGTGTTATTTCTGGAAATACCTTCATTGTATGTAATGTTTAGTCTACAGGAATATGATAAAAGAAAGAATAGCTAATATAGCTAATATTAACGCTTGAATTCTAAAATTATGGAACCATTTTACATTCTCCAACTCTTTCGTTTCCTGATGCCAAATATCAATACTCCATAAGTTTCCTTCTAGCTGTGCTGATGATGGTTTTGCTGTCGCTAATGAGGCAGCTACACAAACCATAACACTAATTGATACTAAAATTGGTACCATCAATAAGAAGTGAACATCAGCTAAGAACGTCTGATTTTTGAATAATAGTAATAAAACGGCCATCAATGCTCCGACTAGTAATGTGGCAAAAGCACCATTGGCATTTGCTCTTTTCCAAAATAAACCTAAGAAGAAAATGGTTACAATTGGAGGAGCCAAATAAGAAGCCATTTCTTGATAGTAATCGACTAATGATCCAAACTTTTGAATATTCGGAGCCCAAATCGCTGCGATAATCAAAATGATAACAGATATGATTTGACCCACTCTAACCAATCTTTCTTTCGATGTATTCGGGAAAGCATTAGAATAAAAGTCCATCGTTAATAATGTAGAGGCCGAGTTAATAGATGCTGATAAAGTAGAAGTAAGGGCAGAAATCATCGCTGCCATAATAATTCCCATCAAGCCTATTGGCATCAAACTCATAATTAAACGTGGATAAATTTCATTGACATCCACAATTTCTGTTACTTCATTTCCGAACATAGAAAGTGGCACTTGCACATCGAATAAATCCATTAAACGAGCACATAAACCTGGGAAAATAAAGATGAATAAAGTGAAGATATATAAGAACCCTACAAACAACACTCCTTTTCTACCGTCTTCGATAGATTTAGCTGAAAGTACTCTTTGTACCATCACTTGGTTATTACCCCAAAAATAGAAACCTAATACTGGAATACCCAAAATAATTCCGAGCCAAGGGGTGGTGGCATCATCCATAGGTCTCACCAAATGTAGCCACATTCCTTCGTTGAAACGTTCCATTAAAACTTCCCAACCTCCTATCTCTGCAAAGCACAAATACGAAAGTATAATCGAACCAATAATTAGAATAACTGCTTGTACAAGTTCTGCATTAATTGCCGATGACAAACCTCCAAAAATAGTATATGAACCAGCGATAATGGCCATTAAATAAATAATGGTTGATAACTCTGCTTCGGGAAATATCAAACGGATAATTAAGGCTCCTGAATATAAAGCAGCTGCGGCGTCTAAGAATACATTACCAATAATTGTAATGATCGAAAAGAAGGTTTTTGGTCGTTTATCATACCTTTTTTCTAAGAACTCAGGCATGGTATATACCCCTGATTTAATATAAAATGGTAAAAAGAAAGCAGCGAAAAAGATCATCACCAGAATGGATACCCATTGGTAATTATACACCGCTAACCCCGTTTTAAAACCTTCTGCCGATTGTCCTATTAATGTCGTAGAGGATACTGAGGCTGCAAATAACGATAAGCCTACTGCTTTCCAAGACATGTTCCTTCCTGCTAAAAAATAGGATTCAGAATCGGAATTATTGGCATTTTTAAATGCCCAAAATAAAATGGCAAGTATATAGATCACAACAAAGACTAAATCGATGTTGCTCATTTGGAAGTCCATAATTGTTCTTTATTTAATTCACCTTTTCTAAGACTATATCAAAAAATTCATCAAAAGCTCCCATATAAAGCGGATAACTATTGTGATAGTTCTCAGAAATTCATTTCAAAAATATAAACTTAACAAGTCAATTGAATAGTATTGTTCAGATACTATCAAATAAATGATAAGGCCCCAAAGTATAGGGGCCTTATTACATTATTAACTTAATACTAAAGGAGAAACCTTTGTATTGTCTTTGATAAACTCAACAAGTTCATCGATATTACAAGTCGCCACACCACAATATTGATCGCTACCACCATAATAGATATACAGGATATCGTCAACTAATACATTTCCTGTAGGAAAGACTACTCCCCATTTGTATAGACCACTTTTCTCCCACTCTTCTTCTGGCTCCATAATGAAGTCTTTTGTTCTATACAAAATCTTTGTTGGATCTTCTAAGTCTAATAAACAAGCTCCTACACGATAACAATTGTCTTTATCTACACCGTGGTAAAGCATTACCCAACCTTCTTTGGTTTTAATTGGAGGAGTGTTTCCACCCACTTTTACTTCCCACCATTCTTCGCCTTTAAGTAATAAATCCGATTCATGTTTCCAGTTCACCATATCGTCAGACGATTGGATCCAAATTGCTGGGTATTCTGTACCATACTCTGCCCCTATCCATTCTTTAGGACGGTGTAACATGTAGTACTTTCCGTTAATTTGTTCTGGGAAAATAATCACATCGCGGTCGTCTAACTCTGGTTTGGTAATACGACCTACTCTGCGGAATGTTTTTAAGTCTTTTGAAATAGCTAAGCCTGTGTTTGCTATATTTTTCCTAAGTAACTCTGGGTGAAATTCGTCCATTTCTGGAGCAACTACTGCATCATAACTGTATTTCCAATATTGACCTGGAGGAAAAGCTCTGTAGGCGTAAGTGATATAGTAAGTGTCTCCAAATTTTACAATTCTTGGATCTTCCACACAACCCGAATCTGGTCCATCCTCTGATGGAGAAAATACAGGTTGATCTTGTACTCTATTAAAGTTAAAACCGTCTTTACTTTCTGCCAATCCAAAATGGATCTTGTGATCAAAATCATCTCCGGCCGCACGATACATCATATAGAATGTCCCATCTTCATACCAAGCACCTGGATTACAAACAACTAGGTTTTCCCATTCGTTGGTTTCATGTGGAGATAAAATTGGATTTCCCTCAAATTTTTTAAGCTTCATAATTTCATACAAGTTTAGAGCTTTTACATTAAATAAAAATGATTGACAACAACATGATACAAATGTAGAGGGGTTATCTGATGCATTCTTATAGGATAAAACTCAATTATGATACTTTTTTGAATTTATTTTAATATCAAAGAGTCTATGTACTCTAAATAGTATCTAAATTTGATATAAATTTCGACGATATTCAAAATAGTATCATGTTGTGACATAAATGTAGTAGTAGATTTTTTTTGATAACTCTACATTTACACATCTTTAATTTTAATAATAGTATGATATATGAAGTTTACTAAACTATTTACTTTATTATTTTTTGTAATTCATTTTACACTAACAGCGTCCACTATTCAGCCTGAGATTATTGAGATTACTAACAACACTACATCTTTAAGTACTTTCGAAAAATTCGAATCTATTATTAAGGTGAAGGCGGAGTATACTAATCCTTACGACCCTCAAGACATCGATGTAAGTGCGAACATCAAACTGCCTGATGGAACTACTGTAGATTACCCTCTTTTTTATAAAGGAGTTGAAGGAGGTGTTTCTGAGTGGGGTCTTAGAATAGCACCAAAATCAGAAGGTAGTTATTCATTCACTATTAAAGTGATTACTGGTGATCAGAATACGACATCAGAAGAACAAACTTTCTCGGCATCCGACAGTGAAGGTCTTGGTTTTTTACATACTGTAAATAACAACTTCAATAATCTAGTATTTGATAACGGATCTGGATTTAGAGGTTTTGGTCTAAACATGGCCTGGGAAGCAAGGAATAACGAAAACCCCAAATACACTTACGAATTCTGGTTCGATCTTTTTGCAGATCATGATATCAACTTTGTAAGAACATGGGTGAATGCTCCTTGGAACTTACCCATTGAATGGAGTAACCCAACTTCGGATCGTTATGGAGATTATGACGGAATTGGTTACCATCCAGAAGGTCTTGAACGCATCGAGTATATGATTAACGAAGCGGAAAAGAATGAGATGTATTTAATGTTAGCTATGGATTTCCATGGTGCACTTTGGGTAAACAACAACGATGGTTGGGGAAATAACTTCTGGAACGTTCACCCTTATAAGGAGTTGGCAGGATGTGTGAATCCGAACGATTTCTTCACTTTCGAAGAAGCACGAAGACTTTATAAAAATAGGCTAAGATATTTTGTTGCTCGTTGGGGGTACAGTACTTCTGTTGCAGCTATTGAGTTTTTTAATGAGGTGGATAACACTATCATTTATTCTGGACAAAATGTAAACCCTGCTGATGTGGTTGAATGGCACGGCATTATGGGTGACTACCTAAAATCGATAGATTATCATAACCACATCCTTACAACTAGTATCAGTCACAATCAGATAAACGGACTATTTGATGTCGATGAGTTGGATATGATTCAATCTCATCTTTATGACTATGTAGATAACATGGCTCAAGTTATCACTGACATGACTAACACACATAAAAAGCCTTATGTAGTTGGTGAAATGGGATTGGATTTTATGCCTCCTAACAATAACGACGAAGCAAAATGGATCAAAGATCTACAAAAAACGATGTGGTTAGGTATGTTCGAAAAGACATCAATTATTCCTATGACATGGTGGTGGGAAAACTACGAAGTTTGGAATGCTTACAATAAATTCGAATTCCTTTCTGAGTATACTGAAAAGATGACTACTAACTCTGACAGTGAACGTACAGATCTTAGCTTTATTAATAGTGAAGACTTAAATGCAAAAGGTATTCTTATTAGAAATCGACATGGTTATGTATTTGTAGAAGGTAACGGCACTAACCTTAGGAACATCACTTTACAAATTGATGGACTACCCGAAAACGATTACACATTCTATGTTTACAATGCTTATACTTATGAGTTAAAAGACGAAATAGATGTATCTGCAAGTGCTTCAGGTAAGTTTTATATTGAATTAAAAGATATATCAGCCAACGAAGATATTTTCATCTATCTTGAAAATAAAAGAGGAGATATAACAGGAGTTGAAGATGATCTAAAAAAAGTAGGTTGGAACCTCTACCCTAATCCGGTAAAGTCTACTCTGAACTATAAAATTGATGATGTTTTTAATCCAATCAATGCACAGTTTTTTATTTATGATTTAAATGGAAAAGTGATGGCACAGGCTGGGTTAGAACAAAATAGCAACATTAATCTTGATGCATTTCCCAGCGGAATGTATATTTTCAAAATAGTTTCTGATTCTTTCGAGGATCAGAAATTATTCATTAAACAATAAAATAATTATCCTTTAAGGGAATCAATACTTCTTCCCTTAAAGGATATTTTAGTGCTGATAAAGATTTGTAGATTGCTATATTTTTAAGTCAGAAATTTTCTTTACCCTACGAAGTGCAATTCGTTGATTATAAATATCATTATACATTTTTAATATCCTAATTTCAATATATATCTCAAACCCCAGACTAAAGTCTGAGGCTGGAAGTAATTAGATTTGTAAAGACTGAAGTCTTTACAAATTTTAATGTGTAATGTTTTAACACTTTAGTGTTGAGTGAATACTCGTCCAAGCCTTCGGGACTTTAGTCCTGAAAAGGCATAATTACCACAAGCCCCTGACTTTAGTCTGGGGTCGAGGATCTCGGAATAAATAAATTTTATTAATCCTTTAAATAAACAGCTTTCACAAAACCAACAAACCATAATGATCCAACGATAATAGCAAAAATTGTGTTTTTCCACCAAAAAGACCAAAAGCTAAAAATTGTAACCCTTCCTGAAGAACTATTAACTAATACATCAAGTTGTGTTCCTTCATAATAAGGCACGTACTCCATCAATGTCTCTTTTCGAGAATTATAATTTTCGTTTAGTTTAACTGTTATATAGTAAACAGTACCTTTGCGATATCTACTAGTTCCTCCTCCACCACTATAAAATTCATAATTAACAACTTCTGCTGTTGTTTCATCAGAAGTAAGATAAGTATATATATTGGGAGAATGTGATAAGATTAAAATTAAAAATAGTCCACCTAAGAGTATGGTAATGTTTTTCATGAATCAATCGAAGTTTTTTGTTTGCTTGTTTAGAATTATCTCTAATGTATAGAATAGCTAAAGCTTTATCAACGAAATACAGAAAATATTAATTGTATTATTTAAATTGTCGGTAATCAATAATATACATCATATGAAACTTCTAATCCACATCTCCCTAATTCTATTACCATTCTATTCTTTTAGTCAAGGAATTTATAATAAAAAGCTCCTCAATTTTGAGAAAGAAGGTGCTCCATGCAATCTTGATTCTTTAGATGGAGAACCTGTATATGATAGTGTAGAAGTACCTGCTTCATATGAAGGAGGAATGGGGAAATTTTATAAAGCAGTTGGAAAAACACTACATTTTGATCCAAATCAAAAAAACAATTTCAGTAGTAAAATCTATATCACATTCATTGTAGATAAGGAGGGTAACATTAGAAATGTTTGTACCAATCAAGGGATAACTATAGATTGTATAAATGATTTAATTGAATTAACCTCAGGCAAATGGACTCCTGCTCAAATAAATGGTCTTAAAGTCCATCAAAAAATCGTATTAGTTATGAATATACATCTTGGATAACTTTTTGATACATAACAACCAACAAAACATTTTTTACTTTATTCTTCTGGCCCTGCCAAACCTATATGATACATAAAACAACACTACAAAATCAAACAGCTTCTTATTTTGATATCTCTTCTGAAGGAACTCCTGCTCATTTTTATGGAGCGAACGGTTTCCCCTCTCATGTTTATGAAGAATTGCTGAATGAATTAAGCGGAACTTTTGCTTTAAAAAGTCTTCTGTTCAGAGCTTGTTGGGATGATATTCCTACACCCAAAGGTCAGGTTAAATGGCAAGTGTATGCAGACGATTTAATTGAGTTTATCGAACAAAATTATGATGAACCCATTGTTGGCATTGGTCATTCTCAAGGGGCAACGGCTACTTTATTGGCCTACATCAAAAAGCCTGAATTGTTTAAGGAGTTAATTTTAATTGAGCCTGCTTCAGTTTCAAAATTAATTCAACTTATTTTTCATCCTCTTCCATTATGGATCAAAAAGAAGATGAAACCCATGATTGCTACTTTAGCTAAAAAAGAAAAATGGGAAGATACGCTCACATTTTTTGAGTACTTGAGAGAAAATCAAGGATACAAAAGATTCGACGATCAACAGTTGTTTTTATTGGCACAACGTAGCTTAAATAGCAATTCTGAATTGGTGTTTCCTGCTTCTTGGGAGATGTTAAATTATGGACTTCCTGTCAACCTAGATCAGATTATTAAAAACGTAAAAGTGCCATTGAAGATTATTGCAGGCAAACCTTCTCTCTTCTTATCAGAGAAAGTGAGAAAACATTGGAAGTCGTTAAATCCTAATCTAAATCTTGTGGAAATTACCGATTATGGGCATTTACTTCCTTTAGAAAATCCATCGACTACGGCTAAGGAAATTCTAAACCGTTAGTGACTTTCTGAAATCGGAAGGAGAGATATTGTATTCCGATTTAAATAATTTAGAGAAGTACCCGATATCGTTAAAACCGCAATCGTAAGCAATATCTGAGATACGTTGATCGGTAACACGTAACAGGTTTTCTGCCTTCATCAAACGCTTTGTTTTGATGTATTGATTTGGACTTGTTTTGAAAACAGTCTTGAACTTTCTTTTAAAAGTGGATAAACTCAATCCCGTAAAGAAGGCCAAATCTTGTATGCTCAAATCTTCGTAAAGATGGGCGTGAATCACTTCTTTAAAGTCATATTCCTTGGTTTGGAATAAACTTTTCAACATCAATTTGATACTTCCATCTTGATCTGAATTTAAAAGAATCATGATCAATTCCCTCATCTTGAGTTTGAGTAATTCCTCCGTCATCATTTCTTTATTTTCGAAATAAAATAACATGGAAGAGATAAACAACTCTATGGCATTATTGGGATCAATTCTCAAAATAGCCTTATGATCTTTACTTTCTTTTTGATGAAAGACAGATGGAATATCATCATCGTAAATCTCCTTTAGAAATTCTGGTGATAAGTTCGCAACAAAAACCTGTGACTTAGAAGCGTCCTCATTCTCGTCCCAAATATTCACGAAGTTATCGCACTTCATTATAAACATATCACCTGATGATAACGAGAGGTGATGATCGGGAACATATAAATTCGTCGAACCATGAATAATTTTGACAAAACGGGCCTCATCCTGTAAAGTCGCATTGGCTTTAAAAGGCGGTTGGAATAGAGAGGTTCCAATCATGGGTTTGCCGATCATTTCAAAATTATAGAATTCGAAGCTCATGGGAGTTTGGGGAGTTGCTTTGGGTATAGTTAGAATGTTTTTGTCATGTTCTCGTTACAGACAATCGTAAACTCATTCTTTCCTTTGTTTGCGTCATCCAACTTCGATAGATCCGCTTGCTGAACAAAAGAAATGACTGCACAATTGGCTTTTTTATAGTATTGATTCACATACCAAACTGTCCCTTCGTGATCTTTGGAGTGGAAGTTACCGTTGAAATGAATCATCATTTTATTCTTATTTTTCTTTACTGCTTTAGCAATACTATATCCCATTGTTGCATCCTTGATGGCTTGTGCACAAACAAAGTTTTTGGCTTTGCCCTTCATTCCATGACCGGCCATCATTTGTTCCATCTCTTTGTAAGAAGGTAGATCGAACGGCACTTCGATAGGTAGTGGAGCCATTAATTTTTGTGCTTTCTTATCCAATGTCTTTAAGGTATCCAAGCCTTGTTTTGCTACTAAACTCGCATATCTTCTTGGTACATTGGTCGCAAAAAATGGAGCGTTAATTTCTTTGGCATAATCTACTAAAGGAGCATAATCTGTTTTATAGTTGTCCCATGCTTTCCCGTCTTTAATTAAAACGGCTTCCTTTACTAACCCTTTTAAATACTCATCCAATACCAACTGATTGTCTTTTTCGAACATCTCTGCCCCAAAAATTACTTGGTTGTCTTTTGCTTTGGCTAGAGACTTAGATAACTCGAATTGTAACCAATGAGCAATCGGGTTATTGTGTAATTCTCCGAAGAAAACCACGTTATAACTTTCCAATTGAGCCGACATCTCTTCGAATGTTACCTCTTTTCCCTCTTTATCAAAAATTTGATAGGCTTTTAATTGTGCATTCACCGTAAAAGAACTTATGATGAGAATTACTGATAAAAGAAGTTGTTTCATTGAATTTAGTAGAATTAAAAGTGTTTTATGGTGAAGTGATGTTCTTCACTTTTATGAATGTCGTGAAATAATTTATAATTCAAAAAAAATTGAATTGGTATGATTCTATTCTTATTTACTTGGGATGCACTCCTCATAACTTACTTGGGGTGCGTAGGGACGTTGCAGTGCAACGTCCGTACATAAAAAATTAGTAGACTATTCGGCGATGATTCTTTGGAATTTGAACATAGGGAATCCTTTTGTTCCTGAGTCCAAATCATAGAAGTCTGTGAATACTAATTTGTATAATTTTTTATCAGATGATTCGATGATATAATACTGATCTTCTACAATCTTGTAAGTAAATGTTGCGAAATCTAACACCTTCCAATCCGAACCAATTGATGCTGCATCCGATGATAAAGTAATCGCTGAAGCTTCTTCAAATGTAATATCATCATAAGAAACGAAAGTCTGACCTTCACCTTCAATTTCTTCTTTATTTAATCGAATAGCCTTTACACTAGATGTATTGATTAAACCACCTGTCATATAATAAGGAGTGGCTGTTCCTTGGTCATCATAAGTGATACCGTGGTAATAGGTCATTACGATATCCCAACCTTCTGGACCTGCTCCTGTTGTGTTCTCTTCTGGAATATCAAATTTATAATACTCCGCGTCGTTCCAATGTACCCCTGTTGTATCGGCATTAGCATCTGCAGAAGCTGCATCTAAGTTTATATATACCTGACGGTTGTAATCTAACTCAGTTGTAACTATTGGTCCTCCTGGATATTGTTCTTTCTCAATTTCAACTATTGGCATTCCATAAAGTGATACTTGTAAATCGTGAGAAGAAGTGTCTTCAGGAACGATTGCTTCTGTAGTGTCATCGCTGTTACAAGAAGATAAGATAGCAATAGCTGATAGGAATGTAATGAACTTTTTCATTGTTATAAGTTTAATTTTAGTGAGGTGTTGGCCTCGTTTACTTTTTGTTTAAATTGATTTTTAGAGAGACGAAATACGTCCTCCCCCATGCGATCAAAGAAGATGATCCTCCTGAATGTGCACCTCCACTAGCAGTGTTATTTACATTGGTGACATCCAAAATATTTTTCACCCCGGCAGAAACCGAGTACCTTTTATTCTTAAAGTTTTTGGTAGTAGAGAAGTTCAGCATACTGTAGGCATCTGTATACCCTTCGTTCACCACTGAGTTGTTGTCTTCGTCTGTTCCCAATAACAACTGCGTACGTTTTCCTGTGTATTTGTAATCCAGCCTAGTCGATAAATCAATCGATGGCCAGAAGTAAGAAAGTGAGGAAACAAAATCGGTAGAATATCTAAAATCGAAGTTGCCGTTGTTTTCCAAATCATAACTGATTCCCGTTAACGTCACCCCTCCATCTACTTTTAATTGATTATTAAAATTATAGGATACTTTAAATGTACCTCCTTGTGTTTTCTTCTGTGAGATGTTCATGTACACAAAAGAATTGCCTTCTCCTTGCGCCATATCAATCACATCAAATAGATGGTTGTAAAACCCTGTTGCTTCAAATCTCAAAACAGACTTTGATGATAGATCAAGATCTTTATTCAGGTTGGCAGTTGCACTGTAAGATGTTTCTGGAATCAAATCAGGATTACCGTAGATTTCATGGTTGGCATCCACAAAATGCATGTACATTTCTTTTAATGATGGAGCTCTAAAACCTTTTGCGAAAGAAAGCCGGCCTGTCCATCGAGCTTCATTTTGATACTTCACGTGGGCAGAATAAATCAAAGGAGCATCAAATTGATTGTGATGAATAAATCTTGCTCCAGGTTGTAGTGACCAATTTTCATTCAACTCAATATTTAATTGCGTCCATAAAGAGTTTTCTGTCAAACGCTCATCCCCTTTCATTTTAGACCCTTGCCCCGTTTCGTCGGTGAGTTCGTAACCTGCATCAAACTTAAACCAATCGTTTAATCGCTTTTCGTAAGACATTCGGGCATTCCAAGTTTGGAAAGCATCGTACGTATCATCACCTTGTTGTTCTTTTGTACCTTCATCTAACTTTAGGAAATACGTTTGGCCCGTACGATCGTAAGTATTGTAAGAGATCATCCCTTGGAAAGCATCTCCGTTCGAAAAGTTCTTGTTAAACTGTCCATACACTGTTCCTCGATCTGTTGTATAATAGTTATCGAATGCTCGAATCGGATTGGCATTATTGGTATAATTTCCTACAATCTGAAGGTCTTCTCTACTGAAGCGGCCACCTACTTTTGTGTTCCATCCTTTCCATTTATATCCATAATAGACATCTGCATTGTACTGGTCTTTTGGATTGAAAGACATTGCTCTTGTCGACTCATCAGGATTAAAACCATTGAACAATCTAGTGCCTGCATTCACTCCCCATTTATGTTGATTTTTTGCTCCAGAAACATTGGCATCCACACTAAATAACCCTACCGATTCGTAGTAAGTTTTAGCCGATGCATTCAGCGTCTTGTACTTATTTTCTTTCGTGATGATGTTGATTGTTCCAGCCAAAGCATTGGATCCATAGATCACAGACATGGGCCCTTCGATCACTTCAATATGATCTACAGAAGATACATCTAACTGACCTAAATCGATGTCACCACCTTGTCGCCCTACCACGGGCATTCCATCAATCAGTATTTTTACATGCTGACCTTCCAACCCTTGCATAATGATTTTCGATCCTAACACACCGTCTTGAGCAAGGTTGATATTCGGTTGAAATCTTAATGCATCCTGCACTGTTTGGGCGCCAATTTTTTCTAACTGTTTGCCATCAATTACTTGAATTCTATAGATTGACTCGTCCACTGTTTGAGGTTGTACCGAAGCGGTTTTCACCACCTGATCCAACATCAGTAAATCCAACTTCATCTTAACAGTGGTATTCTGAGAGGATGGACTTAATTCTACTTCTGCAGTTTTAAATCCCATATAAGATACCGTACAGAACGTTTTTTCTGATAATGACACATTCGTCTGACCATCCACGTTGGTGACAAAATACGATTTAGCACCAGACTCTGTCAACAAACAAACATTGGCTCCAGGCAATGGTAATCGATCATCATCAACTACAGTAATTTCAATATTCTGTTGTGCCCATAGGCTATATGGGAAGATGAAAAATAGTATGTAAATTAATTTTCTCATTGATAGGTTTTAAGCACGAACTACTTTCGGCTTTTGATTTATTTTTTTCGTTTTTGTATTCTTTAGTTTGCCCTCTGATGCCATTTTTAAACTATCCAAAACACAACCTGTCGGACAGGCCATACGGCACCATAACATTGGAAATCGCATTGAGATGACGACAAAAGCAATCGAGATGTACAGCCAATAGGAAGAGAGCTCCATGCTGAATAAATCGGGAAACAATTCAAAATTTCCGAATTGCTTATAACCACATACGAATCCTCCAAACAATATAACAGTAATTGCATATCTGATGTACTCTGCTTGCTTGTTTGTGATAATCAATTTCTTTGATTTAAAGGGAGAATATTTTAAAGTAAGCATTTGGGCTGCTCCAAAAGGACACACATAAGAACAGTAAGCGTTCTTTCCCCAAATTGCCGAGAATAATGTTAGTAAGGCATATAATGCTAAGAACAAAGAAAGTTCGGTTCCCATAAACGGCATCAAGAAAGTGATGTAGGTGAAAGAACTATTCATCCCAAAACCGATATAGGCCATTGTAAATAGTGAGACAAACAATCTGTTCTTCTTTGTCTTTTTGATCTGTGGAATCATAGCGTAACCAAAGATGCAAGCAATCACCACTAGGTTAAAAATCCACCAATACGTCAGCTCAGCTTTAACGCTAAAAGCTTCAATATTTTTGTCATAATAAGTCGCTAAAATCTGAGGGGCAGTGGTATGAAATGCTTCTGTTACCCCCTCAGCCATTGCTCTAGTCGTAATAGTAGCACCAGAAATAGCGTCGATAGTTTGTTCTGTTTCCTCTAAAGAAAGTCCTTGATATTGGTCCAGATAGCCACTTCTTAATATCTTTCTCAAATAACTTTCTGTTTCTTTAGAAGTGATGTAAGAAACTTCTCTAAGACTTCCTCCAAGAGAAGTTTCCATTCCCATATAAATCGGTCCGGAGAAACCTTGTACGGTGTTATGCATCATGTTTTCGAAATACAAAGACGATAATCGACCGCTTTGATAAATCTCCGCATAACATAGTTCCTCCTGCATTTTGATCACGATTTCCGCATCTTCATACGATGCTTTTAATCGCTTCGACATGGCTTCAGCCCATTCTTTATTATGAAGAGATTCGCCCATGTTATCAGAAAAAGAGATCATTCCAGATGCTTTCACTACTTTTTTAGGTATAGCTCTCACTAAGCCATACTCCCCCAACACATAGCTTTTTCCCTCCGAAATTAAACCTGCTTCCTTAGTAGTTGACTTCACAAAATCAGTCACCAATTTAGGAGCAAAAAATTCATTTTCGATAGTAGAAATATTCTGATGTAGATCGTTTCTTTCCAACGGTCCTTCTATAGCAAAATATAGGAACGCTGATAGAATCACTAAAGTGATGGAAGTTTTACGGTAGTCTATTTTTAATTTCATTCTGAAATGATGTCGTGATCAATATACTTTAAACAAGGAGGGTAAAGACGCCGTAAAACAACGCCAATACTGTAAACCTTGTTTCGAAATTATTTTGTAGCGACTTCCTTATCTCCTCTAAGGTCAGCCATTGTTTCTTCTACAATTTTAACCACCCATTTATTGATATTGGCATCTGGAAGAATAGCATCTTGCTTGTACACCACTCTCTTTTGATCTTCTACCATATCGACACCATTTTGGATAATTTCTCCTTGGAAATGCTCGTCGTTGGCTACCAATACTGGGATCACAATTGCTCTTTCTTCTAACTCAAGAATCTGATCAATCGCCTTTTTCGTTGGTTCTGATGAGTATCTTACCAAGTGACCACACCATCCATATGAGATAGAACCAATACCTGTTTGTGCTTTAAGGTAACGACCAATATCTTCTACCATTTTTTCCCATTGTTGGTTGAATTCAGCATCTCCGTAAGCAATTAGTGCCACACCTTCGTCGCCCGATCCATTTGATAATGCTTTTGCTCTACGTGTAATATTTTTCTTTAATACTGTTGGATAATCCAATAATGGAGTCACTGTAACTCTAGCTTTAGAGGCGTAAGTTTCAATTCCTTCTTCTTTTAAAGATTCTTTTACTTTAGGATCATTTGTTAGTCCTACAATGTTTGGAATATCATTGCTTGTATGAGAAGAAATAGTTAAAAAGATAGGTACCACAATCACTCTATCGTAGTTTTCCTCATCAAATTTCTTCATCTGCGTCGCAATAGAAGGTTCTGTGTACTCCATAAAAGCCGTTCTTACATCTGTAATCTCACCGCTTTTCATGATATCACTTCTAACATCCATTTCGATGTCAGTTAACATCGTTCTCCATTGTTTTGAGTGAGAACCATGGTTCACTAGTAAAACTCCGATTTTTTCTCCAGCAACGTTTTCTGCTGTTTCAGTGTTTTTCTTTTTATTTTCTGAGCATGAAAAAAATGCTAGCGAAAGGATAAGTGAAAGTATTAGTGTGTTGAAAAGTTTCATCTTCTTATTTGTAATTAATCTAAATAACATCACAAATGTAGAGGACAAGAAGGTCTTATGTTTATCGAAAAGAGAAATGATTTTTACGAAAGCGGAAACTTTAATTTTCTGATTTCATAATTTAACCCCTCGTTTTTCATCAAATAGTGCAATTTTATCACTTTAATGGCCTATTTATTATATAAATAAGCATAGATATAAATTTTACTATTTTTATTCAATCTAAATAAACATAAATTTGTACTTTGAAAACATCATTTCAACTGCACATTTAAATAGATATGGTAGAAAGTGGAACTTCTATCCTCTTTGAAGATTTTCTAGAAAAGTACTCTCTAATTGATTGCGACAAAGAAGAGTTTGGATTAAAAATATTAAAAGCTACAAGCAAAAGTTCAAATAGAAATGGGAACTATTTAAGAATATCTTTTGCACATTTGGTGGTACATCATTTCACATGGGAATTACAAGAACCTATGGTGATCGATTTGTCATGTGCAGAAAATGGAATATTTTTCCATACGGGAAACGGACATATAATTCTAAATAAAGAAAAGTTGAGTAGTCAGATGGCACAACTATTTACTAAATCAGACCTTGAAATCACTTTACTACCCAATCAAAATCAGTTTACTTTTATAGAATTCCAGCAAGATTATTTCGATCAGCGTTTACTTCATCCTTCCCTAAAACAAATGGTGTTGGATTTGTTCGATCAGAAATCAACTCCATTTAAGATCAAAAAGAATATTTCTCTATTGTTGGATGATATTACTACCAATCAAAAAAGAGGATTATGTCAGTTGATGTATCTAAACGGTAAAATCTTTGAAATTCTATCTGAAATATCCGATCAGTTTACCCATTATGAAAGTGATGCTCAACAACAGTTTGAACCTCAAATGGCAAAAGTCAAACAGCTAATTGATGAGAACCTTCATATTCAATATTCGATAAACGATTTGGCGAAATCTGTGGGAATAAACACTTCTTATTTAAAGAAGTATTTCAAAGAAATTTACGAAGAAACCATTTTCGAGTACTCCACTCGTAAGCGTATGGAATATGCTAAAAACTTACTTTCAACGACCAATTTGAGTATTTCTATTATCTCTGAAAAAGTAGGGTATCAGCATTCAGCACATTTTTCTTATGCCTTTAAGAAGAATATGGATATGACGCCGAATCAGTTTAGGAAAAAAATGATTTAAAGGAGGAGATTAGGATGGAAAAAGAGTATCAAAAACCCAAGAAATTAATCCTGAGGATGCTTTTTTGAGGTAAGAGGTAAGAGGTAAATTATTAAAACGAGGGATAAAAATCCCTCGAGTTGAAACTTCAAGCCTTTTTATTAACTCTATTCTTGATAGCTTTTATTGTAAATTTTGATTCAAAGAAGAATACTCATCAGCCGAATTATCTGATGTGAAAACGAAGTCTTTAATTTTGAATACTATTTTATTGAAGAGATAGAGTAATAAAAATGTTGTCGGTATGTAAGCGATGATGAGCAGTAAAATTGTAAGCTGTGTGAGTTGTGCGAAACCGAAAAACATCATTCCCCAGTCGATTAAAATCCATTGTAGAACGTAGAACTTGGTTACATTTTTACTGGCGTAATTGATTAAGTCCAGGAACTTTCCTTTGGGGAGAAATTGAGCGATTATTTGTCCCATATACAAGACGATTAAATTAAATCCCACCAACATCAAAGTGCCACCAGCGCCTATGTGGTAATAATCTCCGAAGTGGTAATCATAATCGATAAAACAGAGTAACCCTCCCAACGATAATAGAGATAAAGCATACTTTAATAGTTGCTTCTGAAACTCTGCTACATTGTTTTTTTCTTTGAATATCATCCCGACAAATCGTCCCATTAAGATGAAGGCCATCCAAGGAAACATTGGGAAATAAACATTGTACTGATCACCCCACAGAATGTCTAGGAAATAATCAACTATTGGTAATCCTATTCGGTAACCGCTTACTTCTTTTGATAACACAATAATGATTAAAGAAGCGATGAGAACATTCCACTTGCTTTTAAAAGGCTTATAGAATAAAGCCATAAATAATAACGAAAAGCCTGCGAGTTGAAGAATATCTCCCAATAAGAAAAAGTGAATGAGGTTTTCGGTAAATAAGCTACTATCCAATTGATTTGCTTTGATCAAATTCTCTGGAAAAAAACCTAATAAGAGTGGAATATCAAATTTCATGAAGTTAAGAAAATAGCCAATACCCAACACTTTAAATGCTCTTATGGTTAAATCTTGAGGAGATTGTCGTTTCGAAAAGACAAAAGAAACTCCCATCACTACCAAGAAAACTGGCGTTCCTTTTTCCAATAGCTGTACAAATTGACCTAATTCGCTATGCCTCCAAGTTTCCCCAGTGGCATACATCATCATACAATGTAGAGGAATGAGCATAAGCACACTCATTCCCCTTACAAAATCTAAAGATTGTAATCTTGTTTTCATCTAATTTTAAGCAGTTAATTCTGGTATTTTATATGATCTAAACTGATGGATAGGATTCTTTATTTTCCCTATAAACTGTAAGCTATTTACGGGATCACTCAAATCGACCATCTGTTTGTTATTTTGAAGTTGAAGTCGGTTTAAACAGGAAAGGATAAACTCTTCCTCAAATAAATTGGAGGCTTTAAACTTTGCTTCCAACTCCGGAAATTCCGATTGATATTGATGGATATTTTGTGCTACCAACGCCCAAAAAGCATCTTCTGGAAATGCACAGTGTTCTTCTAAAATCTGTGCTAAGAAGCGGAAGAAACAATCGAATACATCAGTAAAAATGGTGAGGGATTTGACTTCATCAGTAGCCTTAACAACTAATCTTTTTACAGAATCAGGAAGGTTATCTTTTTCTTCGTAAAGCACCACTTCTTCTGTAATGTCTTTCATAAATACACTAACGGGAACACTATTTTCTAACACCATTATCAAATTCTCTCCATGAGGCATAAAGGCCAAATCGTGTTGATAAAAACAATGGAGTAATGGAGATAAATAAGCGCTCAAGTAGCTCATCACCCACTCGCAGGCCGATAATCCCGATGTATCCATCCAAGATTTTATGAGTGCGTTTCCCTCGGTATCAATATGTAGAATACCTGCCATGGTCGAGAGGGTTTGATGAGCCTTGATCATATTTACTGGAGATTCCCTCCAGAGTACAGCACACATTTTATTGTAAGCACTTTTACTTCCGAAGGCCTCAAAATATTGGTTGGTATATCCTAAAGTAGCTACCTCGCCCAGCATCTTGAAGCCCTTAGTCTTTAGATACTCGTCGCCTTTAAGGAAATTGGATATCCATGTCGTAATCTCTGGAGTGCTTTTCATATAGTAAGGTGATAAGCCTCTCAGGAATCCCATATTCTGAATCGAAAGTGCCGTTTTTACATAAAATTTATCGTTTGATGTCGTATTAAAAAGCGTTCGAATCGATTGTTGAGGTTGATAATCGTCCTTTCCCTCTCCCAATAAAATCAGCTTTTTATCTGCAATATCTGAGGCAAAGATGATAGATAATTTATTTTCCCATTGCCATGGATGCATAGGAAAGAAAAAGTAATCTTCTGGATTAAGTCCTTTAGATTTTAACTGATCTCTGAAAGCATCATATTGAACACTACCAATTTCTTGATGCATTACTTTTTCAAAGCTCAATTCTTTCACTGCTGTAAATGTGGTTAACGATTGATGTCCCGCCAACCATAACATCTTAAATCCACTTGATGCCTCTGGTGCATAATGACTGTAATCTTCTACATCAAAACCTATCCTTCCGCTATTAGCCAAGAAACAAGGGTGCCCCTCAATCATGTTTTTCTCTATCAACTGGAAATCACCTTCTGCCAATTGTTGTGCAGTCGCTTTATTCTGACTGTATTTAAAAGTGGCTCCGTATAGCGTACTTGCAATTTCCTCTAAATAGGTTTCGAGCATGGTTTCTGGAATTTGAAGTTGTGTCTTAAACTCCAAAATAAACTCCATCAATAATAACGGAAGTTCATCTTCTCCCCTCTTTTTTACAATGGAAGGCACACTGATATTCCAATGGTCCAAACGCATTTCTTTGGCTTTGAAGCTGTACGTAAATTCTGATGAATCTGAGAAAACCTGATAAATACCCAAATCTTCTTCGAAACCAATACGTAAAGGTTCTAGTAAACGCTCATGAGAAAACTCGCTTAAAGCCTTTTTGATATATAGTCTATTCACTTTTTCCCATACACTTTCTTCAACATTTTCGAAGAAGTTGAGATTAGATGCTGTTGCTGTCATAATTGTTACATTTAGTTTTCTAAAAATAGTTTCGGGTTATTAAAGGACGATTTAATTTGTGAGTTGGTACACCTCTGAAAGGTGAAAATCATTTCTTGTACAAAAAGCCAAATAGGCTTGCTTTTCGGGGAAGTTGATGATATTTTGATATCTAAAGCCTGCCTTTTTATTTAAAACATGAATCTTTTCGTTTTCAATATCTGGCTCAACAACTATACGTTGAACCTTTTTATTAGAAAACATAAACTCCATGATAAAAGAGAAAATATTTGCTGTAAAACCTTTGACGGGATTGTCTGATGGACCAACTAAAATATGAAAGCCATAATCGTTAATATCGGGCGAAAAATGCTCGCTTACTCTGTCCTCAGGAACATAGTATAACTCCATCAAGAAGACTGTTTTTCCATTAAACTCTCCCATTAAAACGGTAGTACTTCCTCCATCAATAATTTCTTGATAGGTACTTCGAACTACTTCTAAAGTCGAATTTTCCAATTGCCAGTATTTAGCATAGGGCAAGTTCACCCATTCATGTAATTGTTCTAAATCTGTCTCAAAACTAAAAGGACGAAGACGGAAGGTCCCATAGCTTTCTATCGTCTTACTATAATTAGAGGCTAATTCTTCCCATTCAACAATTGGAACTTTGGTTTCTATTACGATCATACAGCAGCAGGCATTGCAGCCTTGTTTTGATTATTCTTACTAATAATTTCTTTCTTAAAAGCCCACATATAAATTGCTGCAGCAATAACAAACCCTGCTATGGCAATCCCGAAAGGCATTTCTAATGAAAAATGATCTACTATAAATCCTGATACTAATGAAGAAAAGAGTACACCCAGGTTTTGGAGAAAATGTATTTTACTGTAATCAGATGCATATTCTTCGGGTTGACTACTTTTAAATGCAATCACATCAAATTGTACGTAGATTTGAAAGACCGCCCAGCCGTAAAGTATTCTTCCAAAAACAATGGATAATACATACCCACTCCCTTGTAGTGCTATACCACAAATCCCCAAAATAATCGATGGTAATATCAGTTTATATACTTGTTGATTCTTTCCTTTTGTGTGATTATAAATTAGAGCAATCACTCCCACAAATGCGGGTATAGAATACATTAACCCTCCTAAAATGTTACTATCGTATTTAGAAACACTCTCCCAATATTCTACAAAGAATGGTCGAATAAGGAAGGTACTGAAGTATAAAATCATGGTTAATCCGCCGACTTTCAACACGTGTGGCTTGATCCATTTTTGAACAGTACTCAATTTTTCAGAAGTATCTTCGGAAACCTCTTTTTCTTCCACTGTTGTAGGGTTTCGTTTCAGATAAAAGCAAACGAACAACTGAACAAAATCGCCCATAGCCATGATGAAAAATACATATTTCACCTCAAACCAATCGAGCATACTTCCACCGAAAAAAGCCCCTAGAATAGCTCCAAAATGTACGATCACCGAAAGGATACTAATCGAAGATGTATGATTCTCTTCTTTATCGATTTTCATAATAAAGGGATACATCAGTAAGTAACTACCTTTAAAGAAAATCATGGATAATGCTAACATCCAGAAGAACTCTATGCTTTGTACCCAATAGATGGAACAGCACAAAATACCGGCGAGCAATTGAGTGATCATTAGGATATCAAAAAGCTGATATTTCTTGTGTACCCATGCCCAAAATGGGAAAGCGATCATTATGGTTAAGCAACATCCTGCCAAGTAATAGCCTGTATGTTCGGGAGTATCAATCCCAAATTGTTGACTAAAAAACTGTGGATAGAAAGGATGAAGCATCGTATCACTCACTACCGCAACGAAAGTCATTAGTATCAATAATGTTTTTACTTTCATTTTTAGACTTCAGTTAAAGCATTTTCTAAAATAGCATTGGGTTGATCGATCTCTTCATCTGCAGAAACAGAGAATTTTTGGAAGGCAATCTTTTCCTCAATCGGATAGTATTCTTTACCTGTTATTTCTCTTATGATGTATGAATTTCGGTATGCTCCCATTCCCAAATCTGGCGTAACAAAACCATGTGTATTTAACTCTGCATTCTGAACAAAAATGCTATTCCCTACATGGTCTACTGTATAATTTCTATTAGCGTTAAAATTACCTTGATGATCTATTCTAAGTAAATGTTCTATGCCATGAATAAATGTTGGCATTTGTGCTTTGTATCCTGTAGCCGCCAACACAAGATCCGTTTCATGCTGATAATATTTTCCCTCTTCTTCTTGTCTAAAAGCCAATTTCACCTTATCACCTGATGCTGCTGAGTTGACTAAAGTCGAATTGGTTCTTAAGGAAATATTCAACTCTTTATTCATTAGTTTTTTGGCATAAATCAAATCAAAAATCTCATTGATTAAATCCTCATTAATGCCTTTGTAGAGATGTTTATGATCTTGCAGTAAAGCCGTTCTTTTCTTCTTGTCTAAGCCGAAAAAGTAATCGACATATTCAGGGGAAGTCATTTCCAAAGTGAGCTTACCGTATTCCATTGGGAAAAACCTCGAAGATCTCGTGATCCAATTTAAACTATAGTCGAAGTTATCGATCTCAGAAAGTAAGTCGTAGAAAACCTCAGCAGCACTCTGTCCACTTCCAAGAACAGTAACGGAAGAGCTTTGCTGAAGTCTTTCTTTACTCTGAATATAGTTAGCAGTATGGATGACCTTGTCTTTAATTGGTAAAGCAGAAGAAGGAATATATGGGGTAGTTCCTGTTCCGAAAACCAATTTCTTAGTCAACAAGGTGTCAATTTTTTGTGTAGACGTATTCTTTTTCGTGACTTGATATAACTCTGTTTTTTCATCAAAAACGATGTACGTTACTTCCGACGAAAACTGTAAAGTAGAGAGTTGTTCTACCACCCACTGACAATATTTATTATATTCATTCCTCAATACCAAGAAATTCTCTTTGATGTAAAACGAATACATTCTGCCTTGTTTCTTGACATAATTCAGAAATGAAAATGGACTAGTTGGATCCGCCAATGTGACCAAGTCTGCCATAAACGGAATTTGCAGTGTGGTCGATTCCAACAACATTCCTGGATGCCAATCGAAACCATCTGATTTATCTAAAAACAAAGCATCGATTTCTTCTATTGGATCGGTTAGACAAGCTAAACCTAAATTAAAAGGACCAATACCTACACCAATGATATCATATATTTTTTGAGTACTCATATCTACTTAATTTTATATTCTAATTTATTCATCAATTCGTATCCAAGTCCTTCCAAAAGACTAAGTATTTCTTCGAAATCTTTAGAAGTCATTGATGGATTTAGGATAGTGAATTTTAAATAGTTGTTACCTTTAAACTTGGTAGCGGCTACCATTGCTTCTCCGTTATAGAAAAGTGCTTTTCTGATATCTTTATTTAGATTATTCCAATGGATATCATCAATTTCATCTCTTTCGAAACGGAAGACCAAACAGTTTAGGTTAGGTGGATTCATCAATTTAAATGAAGCATGTTCATCTATTAATTTTGCCGCTATTTTGGTCAACTCAATCGTTTTATCATAATAGGCACCCAATTGCTCTTTGCCCATATTTCGAAGTGTCAGCCATAGTTTTAAGGCATCGAAACGTTTGGTGGTTTGCAAGGATTTATCAACTTGATTGGGGTACCCTTCCTTTTTCTGATCCTTAGGATTAAGGTAATCCGCATGATGACTGATTAAGGATAAAACATTAGGGTCGTTAACCACAAAAGCACTACAGCTTACTGTTTGGAAGAAGGTTTTATGATAATCTACCGTTACAGAATCCGCTTTGTTTATTCCATCTAACATATATTTATATTCGCTAGACAGTAAAAGGCCTCCTCCAATTGCAGCATCAACATGTAGCCATATTTGATATCTCGAAGCGATGTCAGCAATTTGATGAATGGGGTCAATACTTCCATAATCCGTAGTACCGGCAGTGGCCACCACTCCAATGGGAAATTCACCACGGATTAATGTTTGAAGTATTGCTGACTCCAATTCATCTACTTTCATCTTAAAATTTTCATCAGTTGGTATGCTGATAACGGCATCTTGTCCTAAACCTAGAATAGCAGCACTCTTTTTTGTGCTAAAATGACTATGTTCAGAACAGAAGATCTTCAGTTTCTCTTTTGGTAGGCCTTCAATATCTATATCGTGATTTAGATTCTTATAGGTGAAAGCGTCTCTCATCAGCAAGGCGGCCATTAAATTTGACTGCGTTCCTCCACTAGTGAAAACCCCATCACCTTTTTCAAAACCAATTTCTTTAGCCGTCCAATCGATTAGTTTTTGCTCAATTAATGTCCCACCTGCACTTTGATCCCAAGTATCTAGAGATGAGTTTATCGCAGCAATAATCTGTTCCCCTACAAGAGAAGGTACAACTACGGGACAATTTAGATGTGCGATATATTTTGGTAGATGAAATGCTACCGCATGGTCGAGATACAGATGTTTTAGTTCATCCAATACCTCTTCCAATGGCTGCGGTTCATCATTCAGATTAATTTTTTCGAATAACGGTTTTAAATCGTTCGGCTGTACTCCGCTAAAAGGTTTTGTTCTATCTTTTAGAAAACCTAAAACCCTATCTGTTGCCTTCCCTATGTCTTGGATGTACCGTAATCGGCTTTCCGGATCTTGAGAGAACAAAAATGAGAGGTCTAGTTTTACAGTTTGTGTTTGTTCTGTTGCAGTATTAAACATAGTAGTTTAAAGTTATGAGGTGTCGTATATTATTTAGATTGATTTTAAATAACACTGCAATTTTAGAGCATAAAACTGATAGAATAACAACGAATTGAGATACAAAAACTACGAAACAGGAAATTAATATTTCGGATATCACAAAAAATACAATAGATAATTATGTATAACAATTTATAGAATTACTAAATCGGAAATACTTTTTACGAATTCGAAAAATTCGATAAATCTCTATTGTTAAGAATAATTCTAAATAAGAGATTTGCTGTATGAATTATCTCATCCAAGTTTGTCGAGGAGTTTTCGTGCTACTCATTATGATCTCTTCGACAAGTTATGCACAAGAAATAAAAGGAAGAATTCAAGATAAAGAAGGGAATCCTATCTCTTTTGCCACAGTAAAAGTTTTAGAAAAAAACATTGGGGCAATTACCAATGAAAATGGACAATTTTCTATTGATGGTTTACCGCTTCCTGCTACATATACATTTGAGGTAGCTTCTCTTGGTTATCTGACTACGACTAGTAAAAAGAAAGTAACATCAAATAGTCTGTTGAAATTCGTATTGAAGGAGGATGTGAATCAGCTTCAGGAAGTTCAAGTGACAGGGGAATCTCAAGCGCAGCAACATCAGAATGCAGGGTATGAAATATCAACTATTAATACCGACCAATTATTAAATCAATCGACTGATATCAATCAGATATTAAAAACGACTTCTGGGATAAATATTCGAGAAACAGGTGGCTTGGGTTCTGGTTTCAGTTTATCGTTGAATGGCTTAACGGGAAATCAGGTAAGGTATTATATCGATGGAGTGCCCATGGAAAGTTATGGTTCGGCACTCACTTTAAATAATTACCCAGTCAATCTGATAGAAGACATTGAGATTTACAAAGGAGTAGTACCTATCAATTTTGGTGCGGATGCTTTGGGTGGTTTGATCAATATTAAAACGCCAAATATTCATTCTACTTACCTCGATGCTAGTTATTCTGTCGGTTCATTTAATACACATCGATTGGCATTAAATGGTCAGTTTTCCGATCAAGAAAAAGGATATTTTGTTTCTGTGCAGTCGTTTTTTAATCACTCAGATAATGATTATCTGATGAAAAAAGCACCATTATACGACGATTTGGGTAATGCAAAGGGCGATATCGAAGCTAGAAGATTCAACGATCAATATACCTCGGGGATGATTACCGCAAAGACAGGTGTTTTTAATAAATCGTATGCGGATGAACTAACGCTAAGTCTGACTTACGCTGAGAATAAAAACAATATCCAACATCCACCGAATACTATTAATGTAGTTTTTGGTCATTTACACGAACGATCAAAAACGATGTTGGCCAATGCTCGATATAAAAAGGCTTTCGGGAAATTAAATGTAGATGCATTTATCAATGGCGGTCTTATTCAAAACTCTGCCATCGATACGGTTGGAAAAATTTATCGTTGGGATGGTTCATCAGTAGACCGAGATCCTTCTACGGGGAAAGGAGAATATTATCCTCAGAAATCACTTTTGGTAATTGATGATAAAGTGGTTCGAAGTAATATCAATTTAAGTTATGATTTAAACGACAATCATACTTTTGCTGTAAATGCCGGGCAAAACTATTTGCAAAGAGTAGGTGATGATAAAGTGAACCCGAATAATAAAACCTTTCGATCGCCAAATCATATTAATAAAACTACTTTAGGAGCCGCTTGGTTAGCGAAGACCAATAATGAGAAATTCGAATTTTCACTTTTTGCGAAACAATACCTTTACAACGGACAAATTGTAATTCAGGATTACGAAAACAACGATGTAACTACGGATATCGAAAATGGAGGAACTGGCTTTGGAGGTACTTTTACCTACAATGTCAATGACAATTTTAGACTAAAAACTTCTTACGAGAAAGCCTTTAGAATTCCAGAAGCTGCAGAGCTTTTAGGAGATGGTATTTTTATTCTTCCTAATCCGATTCTTGAGCCCGAGAAAAGCCATAATGCCAACATAGGTTTATCGTACGACAATCAGTTTTCACTTTGGTACTTTAAGGCAAATTCTAATTTATTCTATCGTAACTCAGAAGATTTTATTCGATTCAGGCCAATGGGACCTCAGGGTACTTACGAGAATATTTCTAATGTGAGAAGCATGGGAATGGAGCTTGGTTTGTACTCAGAATACAATCGAAAATTCTTTATCAGTACCAACTTCACCTATCAAGATATTACGGATCAAACTGCTTTGGACGAAGGATTACCTAATGTCAATTATCAAAGTAAAGTTCCGAATATACCTTACCTGTTTGGTAACCTAAGTCTAGGATATAACATCGTCCAAACGAGCAACAAAAAGCTGACAACCTCATGGACATCAAAATATGTACATCAATTTTTCTTGAACTGGGAAAGCAGTGGAGATCCGGCTGAAAAGTTAACCATCCCTACTCAGCTCACTCATGATTTAAATATTGAATACAGCTTCGAAAGAGGTAAATACAATACCACTCTTACAGTAAGTAACATTACTGATGCAGAGGTGTATGATAATTTCAAAATTCAAAAACCGGGTAGAGCCTTCTACCTGAAGTTTAGATATTATTTTAATCGTTAAAAATTCACTAGAACAATGAAACACAACTATTTTATCGGAATAATCTTGCTGTTAGTCGCTACGCTAACAAGTTGTAATGATGACAACAATAACACTACACCTGCACCAAAAGATGCTGGAATTACCATGGGATTTAAAGTAACAGGAACTCCTGAAACAGAATATGTTTTGACACAAAAAGACATTATGAACTCAGAAGTTACTGTTTCGGGAACTGGTACTGAAACACAAGGATGGAACTTCTTTTACAATGTAGGAAATACATTGTTCGTATCGGGTTACGATGAGGCAAAAACTTGTCAGGCATATACCGCAGATGCTGATGGTAATATTCAGAAAGGTGGATCTTTTGTCTATGATGATCCGATTCAGATGTTTGGTCATTCATCAGATAATACTTTGTTCTTTGGTATGGACAATTTTTATGGGGGTACATCATCAAAAACACTTTATATCGTAGATGTTGCTTCTGGACAAATCACTAAAAAAGTTACTGTAAATATCGACGAAAGAGAAGACGAAGGATTGACTGCCTGGGCGACTGCATTGGTTCAAAATGGCGATAAATTCTTCATCCCTTATCACTTGATTACAGCAGACGGAAATGTTGGAACACCTGAGATAAACACTGCTTATGTTGCTGTTTATAGCTATGATGCACTAATTAATGCTGGTAGCGAAGCTGTTTCTCCTGAGAAAATTATTACTGATACACGTACTTCTCATATTGGTACAAACGGTCATACTTCTTCTATTATCCGTACGGAAAGTGGCGATTTATATTCGTACTCTTCTGGTTTTGAAATGGCGGGTGTGTATCCTGCTGCGACTGTTCCTTCTGGTATTCTAAAAATTAATAATGGAGAAACAGACTTTGATGCAGATTATTTCATGAACATCAAAGAGTTGACAAATGGTGGATCTATTTTTTGGTTTGACTATGTTGGAAACAACAAAGCAATTGCAAGAATCTTAACTGAAGATACAGGTGGACCTTGGGCAGCTTACGGTAGAGATGTTTTCAATCAGAAATTAGTGATTATCGACCTTGTGGCCAAAACAGTCACTGATGTCGCTAATGTTCCACTTCATGCAAAACGTTATACTTCTCCAGTTGAAACAATCAACGGTAAAGTATATGTAAGTATCGAAACGGCTTCTGATGCTTATGTATATGAAGTAGATGTAGATAATGCTACAGCTACTAAAGGAGGGAAAATCGTGGGTAAAACGATTAAAGGATTTTTTGATTTAGTAAACTAAGCTGAGGCTTTGAACATGTAGTAAGATCTTTAGTCTTAGGAGTTTTTTTTGCGATGGGTTGAAACCCATCGTTGAGCATAATATTCGAATTAAAAATTTATGTTTTCCCAATCTTCAACAAGACAAAAAGTGATTAGCTACATTCTTTAACGAGGGGTTTAAAACCCCTCGTTTTTGCCAAAAAATATATTTAAACATTCTATGGAAAAGAAAAAGCTGAAAAAGGTATTTCGAAAAATTCATCTCTATTTAGGGTTTGCTACAGGTCTAGTCGTCTTCATTCTTGGAGTGACCGGTTGTGGTTGGGTTTTTCATGATGAGTTCAAAAACCTTTTTGATGATTATTCCAAAGTTCAGGTAGAAAACAAACCTTTTATTACACCATTACAAGCCAAAGAAAAAGCATTAACGGTCTACCCAGAACATCATATTCATGGCATTGCTTATAACCAACCCGATGAAGCTTTAGAAGTCATTTTCTACGAGGCTGACCCAGAATTTTATCGCTCAGTTTATCTCAATCCTTACAATGGAGCTGTACTTCACAAAGAAGACAACCTAAGTGGATTTTTCGCTTTTATGCTCAAAGGACATATGCGACTTTGGTTACCAAAAGACATTGGTCAGCCGATCACTTCTTACAGTACTTTACTTTTCTTATTCATCATAGTATCTGGTATAGTATTGTGGTGGCCTTCTTCTAAGAAACAAAGAAAGCAACGCTTCACATTCGATTGGAATGACAAGACAAAATGGAAAAGAAAGAACTACGATTTACACAGTGTCGTCGGTTTCTACAGTTCATTTTTTGTCTTTCTGATCGCTTTCACCGGAGTTGGCATTGGCTTAGGTTGGGTCGCATTTATTACTTATAAAGTGATAGGTGGTGAAAAATCACTTTACTTCTTACAACCCAATAATCAAACAGAAATTGCACTAAAACTAGAAGATCCAAACAATGCACTTCACAAAGTATTTGATATCACCAAAGAGAAATTCCCCGATTACAAAACGGTGGAAGTCCATCTTCCTGAATCCGATTCACTTTCTATTCTTGTCGAAGTACTTTATGGAGAAGGACAGTTTCATGATGTCGATTACCTCTTCTTCGATCAGAAAACAGCCGAACTAATCCCCACTGAAAGTATCTATGGCACTTATGCAGATGCCGACTTCTCTGATCTCGTCCTTCGAATGAACTACGACATTCATGTAGGAACAATTTTCGGTTTACCTGGGAAAATCCTTGCCTTCCTCATTAGTCTTTTGGTTACTACTTTTCCTATAACAGGAGGGGTGATTTGGTATGGAAAGAATTATGGGAAGAAATCGAAGTCTAGGGAATTGGTAATGAAAAATTAAAAATGAAAAACGTAGTTAGTGGGGCTAAGGTTGGAATGTAAAATAAATCTTTTTTGGCCCTCATTTCCATTATTATAATGAGTTTTTAAAAAGTGAAAAGCGAAGAGTGAAAAGTGAAGAACGTAGTTAGTGGGGCTAATTATGGAGTTAAAAAGGAGTCTTTCTTTGGCCCTCGCGTTAGCTCAACATCTCAAGTTTTTCATTTTTCATTTTTAACTTTTAATTTATTTCACTTACTTTGAGTTACAAAGTACTTTTCAAATGGAGAATCAACAAGAATATATCAACGACCTTAAGGAGATCAAAGACATCATGAATCGTTCTACTCGATTTATGTCTTTGAGTGGTTTATCTGGCGTAAGTGCAGGAATTTGTGCATTAATTGGGGCTTATTTTGCTTATGAGCATCTGTATAAGATTGGCTATGAGCGAAACGAATTGGCAACGATTAATGTCAATTATCTTATTTTAATTGGTGCACTTACTTTTGTTTCTGCTGTGGTTTCCTCTTTTTTCTTTACGCATATTGAGGCAAAGAAAAATGGACAGAAGCTGTGGGATATGCAGGTAAAACGACTTGTAGGTAGTTTCTTGATTCCTCTGGGAACTGGAGGTATTTTAACCTTAATTCTCGTAGCAAAGGGTTTTGTAGGGTTGGCCGCTCCGCTGACGTTAATCTTTTACGGATTAGCTTTAGTTAACGGAAGCAAGTACACATTTTCTGATATAAAAAGCTTAGGAATTCTCGAAATTGTATTAGGTTTGTTGGCTACTCAATTTATAGGTTTTGGTATCTATTTTTGGGCTGTCGGATTCGGTGTATTGCACATCGCTTACGGGATATACATGTACTTTACAAATAACAGATAGTGAAAGACTTATTAAATAATTTAGATAAAGCTTTCGAAAATAAGGTTCGAATGGGGATTATGGCCGCTCTTGTTGTCAATGAGTACTTGGACTTTAATTCCCTAAAAGAACTACTGGGTGTGACGGATGGCAATTTGGCCTCACACCTTAAAAACTTGGAGAAAGTGGAATATGTCTCTGTCAAAAAAGAGTTTTTAAACCGTAAACCCAATACAAAATATTCGGCCACTGATATGGGGAAAATTGCCTTTAAAAAGCATATCAAGGCTATTGAAGATTTATTGAAATAATTTTTTTATTCATTCACTTTGAAATACAAAGTACTTTCAAAAAAATATAATTACATGAAGCTCTTACAAATGTTGCAAATCAAAAAATAGAAATACTATGAAAGTAAAAATGATCTTACCTGCTTTAGCGGAAGCAGAAAGTCCTTTCTGGAGACCTATCAAATACTCTCTATTTCCACCATTGGGTTTGGCCACTTTAGCCGCTTATTTATCGGATGATGACGAAATTGATTTACAGGACCAACATGTAGAAACATTAGATTTAAATGATTCTCCAGATTTAGTGATCATACAAGTGTATATCACCAATGCTTATCGTGCTTATAAAATAGCCGATCATTATAGAACAAAAGGAGCTTATGTGTTATTGGGTGGGCTACATGTCACTTCCCTACCAGAAGAAGCAGCACCACATGCTGATACTATTTTCTTGGGTCCTGGTGAAGAAACATTCCCTCAATTTCTCAAGGACTTTAAGAATAAGCGACCCCAAAAAAGATATAGTTCCTCTATAAGAACGCTGGAAACCATCCCTCCCATTCGAAGAGATTTAATTAAAAGAGAACGCTACCTAGTGCCTAACTCTATTGTGGTTACTCGAGGGTGTCCGCATCATTGCGACTTCTGTTATAAAGATGCTTTTTTCCAAGGTGGAAAAGGGTTTTATACCCAACGAGTGGATGATGCACTTTCCGAAATCGATCGACTTCCTGGTAAGCATTTGTACTTTCTCGACGATCATCTTTTAGGAAATGCCAAGTTTGCTACCCAACTTTTTGATGGCATGAAAGGTATGAATCGTGTCTTCCAAGGAGCAGCCACTGTCGATTCAATTCTTAGAGGCAATTTGATAGAAAAAGCAGCAGAAGCGGGTTTACGAAGTGTTTTTGTTGGTTTTGAAACCTTTTCCCCAGAAAACTTAAAGCAAAGTAATAAAAAACAGAACCTTCAAAAAGATTATATCAAAGCAGTAAATCGTCTGCATTCCTTGGGCATAATGATTAACGGAAGTTTCGTTTTTGGTTTGGACGATGATGATCAGGATGTTTTTAAACGTACAGTGGATTGGGGTGTTGAAAATGGAATCACCACTTCGACCTATCATGTGCTTACTCCTTATCCGGGAACAAAACTATTTTCTGATATGGAATCCCAAGGAAGAATAATGAGCAGAAATTGGGACTTATATGATACTCGAAATGTAGTGTACAAAACCAACAAATTAACGGCACAAGAATTAAAAGATGGGTACGATTGGGCTTATAAAGAATTCTATTCATGGTCGAATATTTACACAGCTAGCATGAGTCACGATTCTATTAAACACAAGGTAAAACATCTCATGTACAGTGGAGGGTGGAAAAAATTTGAGCCACTTTGGAACTTCATTATTAAATCAAGAAGTCTCAATAATATGCTTCCTCTCCTTGAATCAATTTTATCGAAAGTCAATTATTCTAAAGCAGATGATGAGACTGTAAAGAGTATCATTCAAGCAGAAAAGAAAATCAATGCTCGACCTATTATCAAAAAGTTAAATGAGGAGTATAAAGCCTCTTAAACATCAAATACCATGAAGTTATACATGCATCTCGTTTTCTATTTAGTCTATCAGTCCTTCTATTTTATCGAAAGAAAATACCTAAGGCTAAAATCTAGAATCATCAATAAAAGCATCGACTTATTATTGAAAACGCTTTAATCTAAAAAATTTATTCAATCACTTTGAAATTCAAAGTACTTTTAAAATCACAAAATGGAACATATAGATAAAATGAAAAACTCGAACTTTAATCCGGTTATGGTCAAATTAGCTATCATTATAGTCATGATACTCTTGCTTTTGATCCCAGTTTCCATGATCAAATCGATCATCACTGAAAGGGAATCACAAAATGAATTGGTGACCGAACATGTTTCTTCCAAGTGGGCGGATAAACAAGAAATTAAAGGACCCATTCTAACCATTCCTGTTTCTTTTCAGACCATAGATAAAGAAGGTCAACTCTTCAATTATGAGAAAAATTGGTACATCCTTCCGGATCAATTAAATATTAAAGGAGACGTTTCTTCTAAGTCGCTAGAGAAAAGTATTTACGAGGTGATCGTCTATGGTTCTATCATTGAATTAGATGGACATTTTGATCTGAAAAAGAACTTAAATGAACCTCAAATTAAAGAAATACATTATGACAATGCCTTTCTTACCATCGGAGTATCTGATTTAAAAGGGATTAAAAATCAATTAAAACTACACTGGAATGATGAGGCTATTTTAGCTCAACCGGGTAGTCAGATTCAAGGTGTAGTTAAGAAAGGGGTGACTGTTCCTGTAAAAATTCAACAGGGAGAGAATTACAATTTCAAACTAAAAATGGATCTTCAGGGTAGTCAGAATCTCTCTTTTATTCCTTTGGGAGCCACGACCAATGTTGACATTACCTCCAATTGGACAGCACCTAGTTTTGTTGGAAACTTCCTTCCGGATAACAGAGAAATCAGCAGCGAAGGATTTACTGCTTCATGGAAGGTGCTTCAATTGAATAGAAATTTCCCTCAGGAATGGTTGGACGATAGAGCCAATAATCATCAATTGTATATGGATCAATCACGTTTTGGAATGGACTTGATTGTGCCTTTGGACGACTACCAAAAAGCCATGCGTTCTTCTAAATATGGAATCATGACGATCGCCCTGACTTTCCTTATTTTCTTCCTCGTGGAGATCATGAATAAAACGAGAATCCACCCTTTGCAATATGCTATGGTTGGCTTGGCCTTATGTCTATTTTATATCCTTTTAGTTTCCATTTCAGAACACAGTAATTTCAATTTTGCTTTTGGTATTTCTAGTGTTGGTATTATTGGTATGATTTCCCTTTACTCCCTCACCCTATTTAAAAACAAGAAACTAAGCTTAATGCTCTCGCTTATTCTAATTGGTATTTATTGTTTCCTATTCACTACGCTACAAATGGTGGATTATGCTTTACTGTTAGGTGGAATTGGTCTAACAATAATACTAGGTGCAACCATGTTCTATACCCGAAAAATCAACTGGTACCAATTACAAATTGACACGAATTAAGTAGTTGTACAAGAGCTTAATAACAAAAAAGACCAAGAATATTTCCTGATCTTTTTTAACTCTATTCATCTTACAGGGAGGTGGCAAATTTTGTCACCTCCTATTTCTTTAATCAGACAATACTGCATAATCTCCATCTACCTCAGTGGTAATCATATAAGTATTCGATTGCCATTTAAACTGACTGTAATACGATTCTGCTAACAACAATATTCCCCTCATCATATCTCTTTTGGGTTGATGTGCACTTTCCATTCCCATCTTGATATAATTTTCAGACGATCTTGAAAACTCAAACAGGTACCAAAGGCCCTGTTCATCCAATATATTAAGTGTCTTTGATAACCCATACTTACTTAACAGGTCGCCCTCAATCTTGCTTTCATTCAACGATGCATTCTCATGTAACCTTAGCTGAATATGATACAATTCTTCTTCTCCTAAAGCATATAGATACGATTGTACAAGTAAGGCATCGTAATAATCGGGCACATCAGAATTTTCGAAAATACCGTGTTCCCTTTGGTTCACAAATTCTTTCATCCAACTCAAATGTTCTAATTCTTCTATCATTTCCGGATGATGCACAATCACCGAATCCAACACTTCCATATAGTGCAATACCCGTTTTCTTTCATCAGAAATAGAATAAAAATTAAACAATTCAGATCGGGTTTTCTCAGAGAAATAATGATCGGTATATTCTTGTTCTGTAATCTCTAAGATGTTCTCTAAAGAGTCGGTGTCCATTTCTTTTTGCTTCATAGAATATGCCAACGTTCCGGTAAGCACCCTTCGAAACTCTTGCATCCTCGACTGAAAATAGACATCTAAAAACTCGGGTGAATAGGCGCCATAAAACGAGCTATGCATGGATTCTTTTAAAGAATTGACATACTGACCTTTTAATCCAAATCGGTTCTGAAAAATTGCTTTCGACTCGTGTAAATCATTCTGCATGATTGGAATCCAATATTTCATGGCTGATTCTGGGAAAGGAACTGTCATGGTAATCGAAACTTTCACCTGACTGTTCTTCACCTTCGTCATTTTATGGGCTAACTGATGTGAAACCTTAGGCAGTATATGTTGGAATAACCTTTTGTTGAGTTTCATGGAATCCATCAAGTTCCAACGGTTCAATTGTATGGTCTGTATTCTATAAATCGATTCTAAGTCCATAGGATCAAAACCAGGAATATCTATAGGTTGAGGTTCGTACAAAGCAGCGGCATCTAAAAACACATCAATGCTTTGTTGGCTTTCCAAGATCTCTTTAAACAGAAAAGAAAATATATTGGATACACGAATACAGCCTCCAGACAACTCATAGCCCAATTGATCTTCTCTATTGGTTCCATGAATGTATATCAAGCGCTTGCTTGAGTTACTGTTGTCGATATAATTTAAATTCTCTCTGTGGTTACGTAAATAATCTCTTGCCGATAAATCGATGTATTCATTTCCATCATTCTTACCTATCAAACCAAATTGATTGGAAGTGATGAACGCTCGCTCAATTTTAGTCGATTTTCTATACAGGTATTTCACCTCTCCTTTATAGGATTGCCCTTTGATTTTATGGAACACTTTATAGAATGGTGAGGTAATGGTTTTGGCTTGCCATCCATCTAAATCATAATGATTCACCACCTCAAAATAGCCCAATGGACTTTTTTCTGATTCGTTCTTAAAACCGATACCTTTCCACGCAGAAGAAATGTCTACTTCTACCAACGTACCCGTTTTCATATCTACCAAATAACCTTTTTGACCGCCTACATTCGAGCGAGATAAATTCCCGACAAAGGCAAACTGTTTTTCTTCGGTGGATTTTGATCTTAAGTACTTTAAAGCTTTGCTTAATTTCTGATGCACCAACTCATAGTCTGTCGTATTTTGTTCTTTTGACAACACACGCATACTGCATTTCATCTGCACCAAAAGATCTTTTTGATGTTCAGACAGGCGGGCATAAGAAGAAAGGACATCGTTAATAATATGTTCCGTATGCCCCTTTAGTTCTTCGGGCATATACATTTCCAATTCTTTAAGTTTAGACACAACGTCGAGTGAGTAGACTTTTTTAGCAATTTCTACTTTGGATGGTCGTTCTGAATTGGCAAACACTACATTACTTATTAAAAATAGGGTAGTGAGGATTTTAATAGATCGCAGTGAGTACATAGCTAATCAGGGTAAAATCAGTTACAAGTTTTTGGGATAATTGTTGAATCTTGAGCTTTAATTTATCATCTAGAATTTAAAAAAAATGATTTAAAATCAAATGAATTGCATTGGTTTTAGAGTCTCAATATCAATTTGTTACAACATAATATTAGATAATTAAAGAAAAGAAAATCAGTTCTTTATAATTAACTTATCACCTTAACACAAAAGAGAAAAAAATAGTTGACTCATTCTCAGAATTAACATTTCAGAAAATAAAAAAGCCATCCTAATTCAATCATTAAGATGGCTTAATTTATAAATCTATAGCTGATGAAATTATAATCCTAAATGAATTACTTTCGTCCAAACTTTAAGGAAATCGTTGATAAATTTATCTTCCGCATCTGCAGAGCCATATACTTCTGCTAGTGCTCTCAACTCTGAGTTTGATCCAAAGATAAGATCTACGATTGTGGCTGAACGAACGATTTTATGTTGAGTTCTATCATAACCTAAAAACACGTTTTCATCTTCTTTGTCTTTCTGCCAAATGATGTTCATGTCTAATAAGTTTTTAAAGAAATCATTGCTAAGAGTATCTTCTTTTGAAGTAAAAACACCATGCTTTTTACCTCCATGAATGACACCCATAGAACGTAAACCACCCAATAAAACTGTCATTTCTGGAGGCGTTAAAGTCAGCAAATTAGCTTTATCCAATAACAGATTCTCTGGAGAAGCAGGTACTTCTGGATTATAATAATTAATGAAAGCATCGGCACCCGGTTCCATTAAAGAAATCATATCCACCTCCGTATGTTCTTGAAGTGCATCAGTTCTTCCCGGACAGAAATCGATTTTTACAGATTTACCAGCATTACTTGCTGCTTTTTCAATTCCTGCATTACCTGCAATTACAATTAAATCGGCCAAAGATACTTTTTTGCCACTGCCATTAAATTGTTCTTGAATCTCTTTTAGCTTTCCTAGAACTTTATCTAATTGTTCCGGCTGATGAACTGCCCAATCTTTTTGAGGTGCTAAAGCGATTCTTGCTCCATTCGTTCCTCCTCTCTTATCAGATCCTCTATAGGTAGCAGCAGACGACCAAGCCGTACTGATTAATTCAGATAGGCTCAAGCCAGATGATAAAATTTGAGATTTTAATGATGCAATATCCTCTTCTTTCACTAAATCATGATCTACAGTGGGTACTGGATCTTGCCAAATTAAATCATCACTTGGTACTTCAGGTCCCAAATAATTTGATTTTGGCCCCATGTCTCTATGTGTCAATTTAAACCAAGCTTTAGCAAAAGCATCGGCAAATTCTAATGGATATTCATGGAATCTTTTAGAAATTTTCTCGTAGGCAGGATCGAACTTCAGCGACAAATCTGTAGTCAACATGGTAGGTTTGTGTTTAACTCCTTGCTCGTGGGCATCAGGCATTACTTCCTCTGCATCTTTCGCTACCCACATGTTTGCCCCTGCCGGGCTTTTGGTTAATTCCCAATCGTACTTAAACAAGTTATCGAAGAAATAGTAACTCCATTTAGTTGGTGTTTGTGTCCAAATCACTTCAATACCACTGGTAATGGCATCTTTTCCTATACCCGAACCAAACGTACTTTTCCAACCTAAACCTTGCTCTTCTACTGCTGCTGCTTCTGGTTCAGGACCCACATTGGCTGCATCGCCGGCACCATGACATTTACCAAAAGTATGTCCACCAGCAATTAAAGCTACAGTTTCTTCATCGTTCATCCCCATACGTGCAAAGGTCTCACGAATATCTTTTGCAGCAGCTAATGGATCTGGATTTCCGCCTGGACCTTCTGGGTTGACGTAAATCAATCCCATTTCCACCGCAGCCAAAGGATTGTCTAAATCTTTTGATGGATTATCATATCGCTTTTTATCGGTTAACCATTCTGTTTCTTCTCCCCAGAATACATCAATTTCTGGTTCCCACACATCTTCACGGCCTCCTCCAAAACCAAAAGTTTTAAAACCCATAGATTCCAGGGCAACATTTCCTGCTAAGATCATCAGATCAGCCCAAGAAATCTTTTGGCCATATTTCTGTTTCACAGGCCAAAGTAACCTTCTCGCTTTGTCCAAATTGGCATTATCAGGCCAACTATTCAATGGAGCAAAACGTTGCTGTCCTGCACCTGCTCCTCCTCTACCATCTCCAATACGATAGGTACCTGCACTGTGCCAAGCCATACGAATAAAGAAAGGACCGTAATGACCAAAATCAGCTGGCCACCACTCTTGGGAATCTGTCATTACCTCATGAAGATCTTTCTTCAAGGCATCGTAATCTAGGCTTTCGAAAGCTTCTTTATAATTGAAGCCTTCATCCATGGGATTCGATAAAGAGGAATGTTGTCTAAGGATACTTAATTTTAATTGATTTGGCCACCAATCTGCATTCTGTGTGCCTCCACCTCCGTGGGCTTCTTTGCTAGATGTAGAATGAAATGGGCATTCGCCTGAGCTTTGTGAATTGTGTTCCATGTTAATTAGATAAAATGTTTATTTATGGGGTTATGTTGATGTTTACTTCTTTGATAATAGGATGATTGACTTTTGTATCAGGGTGCTTACATCAACAATATAAATACAAATACTGTAAATGCAAAGGAGGGTATTAAACAGAAAAAACGACTTATAAATAATGGGATAATACTTATAAATTTCAGGATTTTACCATCATATTTCTAAACTCAGTTGGAGTGAGATCAGTATGTTTTTTGAAATAATTAGTAAAGTTGGAAGTTTCATCAAATCCTAACTGAAAGGCAATTTCCTTAATGGATAAATCTGTATATGACAACAGTCTTTTTAGTTCTAATACAATCCGTTCATCTAATAGTTGTTTTGGTGTTTTCAAAGTGGTTTCTTTCACTGCTAACGATATTTTCTTAGGATCTTCCGTTAGCTCACGAAATACATCACTCACCTTTGTTTTATAACTGATTTTTTCTTCTAATGTTTTATTAAACTTCATGCTAAGACCAACCAATTCAGATTGTTGGAACTTTACAAATCTTCTTTTTTCTTGCTCTATTTTTAAAATAATGGTTTTCAATAAAGCTCTTAAACTCTCTTCGTATTCGAATACCTCCTTATTCTGAAAAGTCTGATAACAGATTTCGACCAACTGATTGATCTCCGGGGTACTATCAAGTAAAAAGGGTTGGATAAGTGTGTTGAAAGTAAGGAAGTCGTACAAATATTTCTGATCCACCTTTTCATGTACCAGAAAATTTGATGTAAATACAATCACATATCCTTTTATGTTTTGCTGCTTTTTAAAGGATTGAATCTGACCAATGATCAATGGAACAATAGAGTTCTTTTTTAATTTTAAATGATTGAAATCTACTTCGTGATCTCCACCTCCTTCGGTCACCAAAATAAATTGATGAAAATCCAGTCGATGCGGATGGAATAGCTTTTCTCCTACTTTATCAAATACATCTTCTATAGGTTCAATATTAAATTCGATGTCTTTGTACCATTGCTTTTTATAATAATGCTTCTGTATTTCCTTTGGATGATTCGTCATTATTAGGTGATAGTTTTTCTAGTGAATTAGTTGGTTAACCTGATGTAGCAAAGATCTATAAAAAGAAAATACTGCTTGGGAATTGAAATCACTTAACTAAAGAATTTTCCAAATTCGTAATTAATTTTCTGATATAAACCGATAGAAATAATATATAAAAAGTCATCGAATCTAAGAAACGATGACTTCACAATAGCTTATAAATGACGCAATTTCACGTCTTTAGTTAATAGGGACGGAAAAGCTAAATCCGGCAGATATACTCTGTTCCTTCCCTTGAAAATCGTGAATATACCCTACTCTCGGACAGATATAACCTAAGTTTCCTACAGGAATAAAATACATGACAAAGGCATCTACATAATCGTTACCTAGTTTAAATGTATCACCTTTTAGAATGTCTTTGGAATAACCACCTCCGAGGCCCCATTGTCTATTTTTGCCAAATAGGTAAGTACCATAAAAAGCGACAGAGCTTTTAAAACTGTCGTTTACTTGAGTACCGCTCTCTAGTTTTGCATATTCTTTTTCCCAGTCGCCAATCACCGACATACCAATCATAAATCGATCGGAAACATAGTGATTATAGTCTGCACTCATTACAAATGAATGAGCGTTTCTTTGTAGCACTCCGGATCCAGAAGTGGTGATCGATAAATACCCTTTAGGGTGATCTTGAGCCAATGAGTTAAAGGCTACAGCCCCTAAAATAAATAGTGTGATAAATAAGTTTTTCATGTTTTAAAAAAAGATAGTTGTTCCTATTCGTACTGTATTACCATATTTTTCGTGAGCCATATGGAAAAGCTGTAATTGTACTTTCTTACTGATGAAATAGTTGAATTGTGTCTCTAAAGCAGTAGAGACCTCTGGGTTTCTGAAATCGGGCATCTGCCAGATTGGAGTGATTCTCATGAAGCTTTTATCACCAAATTTAATGGGTGTGATAACTTGGAAACTAGCTCCATGACTTACGGCCCCCGTAGTCATATGATGTCGGTATTGATAAGAAACAATAGGGAAAAACTGTATCCAATCCGTAGCAATAACACCTACTAAAACACCTGGAGAGATCATCCATCGATCACTTCCAATACCTGTCTGACCTGGCACAAAAACATCTACAGAGTAACCAAATGCTCCTAATGTTTTTTCATAATTCTTATGTGTCACATGGAAAAATCGAGCTCTTACATCTCCAATTCCATAAGATCGTTGTCCTGTTTCTTTATTTTCGGTAGAGAAGACGGGCAATTCTACACTATATAGAATATTGCTTCCTACGGTGCCATTGTAAATTAGTCGAGCACCTACCCTGCCGTCTTCATTAGATTCTACCACCGCATTTAACCTTCGGTAGAGATTGGTAGGTTTTGAGTTATCTATCTTTTCTTCCTCTTGAGCGTAGCTTTTATTTTGTAACAATAATAAAGGAATAAAAAGAAATAAAAGTGTGGTAGGCCAACGCCTACTTCCATAGGCATGCCTAGGGTTGATGTTAAATAAGATCATATTTGTATTCGTTTTTTCGTACCTCACTTTTACAAGGGATGATAATAATGTAAAACCCTATTAACGGCATCAAAAAAATTTAAACTCAAACAATCTTCCTTAAGACATTTACAATTTTGTAAAAAATTATCCCTCGATATAGGGGTTTCATTTTGCTTTTGCCCTACTAAGGGTGAATCATCAATTACAAAAAAGTACGAATATGAAAAAGCACGTAAAATCTATCGGTTTCATTGCATCAGCAGTTACTTCATTATTTATTCTTAATGCTAGCTTTAAAGGTGTTGATCCAAAAGTAGAAACTAAACCAACACTTCAATACGAAAAATATGCTACCGCTAAGGAAATTGGTTTAATGGAAGGTTTTCCTACAGCAGTAGAAAAACAAGTCACAAAAAAGAATGCTTTATTAACTCCCCCATACAATAGATGGTCGTATTTACATATGAGAGAAATCTACCCTTCAGCTCCAATTAAAGCCGCAGAAAAAGGTGTCGATTTAAAATCGAATATTGATATGAGCTTAGATGATATCCAAGTCATTCACCCTGAAACTGAAGAGCACATTTCTATGGATACTTTCCTAAAACACACCTATACAGATGCCCTAGTGGTGGTAAAGGGTGATCAAATTGTCTACGAAAGATACGATAACGAAATGCATCCCAATCAACCTCATCAAATGATGTCGGTAACCAAATCTTTTGGTGGATTGTTAGGTTTAATGGCTGTTGAGGAAGGTAAACTATCGGAACAAGATTTAGTCTTCGATTATATTCCAGAGTTAAAGAAAGCTTCTGCTTTTTCTGAGGCTACTTTTCAACATGTGTTGGATATGACCAACTCTATGGATTTCACAGAAGATTATGCTGATCCTTACTCAGGCATCCGTCAGTATGGAGCTGTTTTGGGTTGGACAGAAAAAGTAGATGGAGTTGAATACAAAGATAATTTATACGATTACTTAGAGACGCTTCAAATTCACAATGGTTTACCTCATGGTAAAGAGTTTCATTACAACACGCCTAAAACGGATGTGGTCAACTGGGTAACGAACCGTGTAAACAATCAATCGTTTCAAGAAGCAATGCATGATCAATTATGGTCGAAAGTAGGTACTGAAGGCGATACCTATGTGTTGTTAGACAACAATGCTACTTTAGTTGCCGGAGGTGGTTTAAACGCTACTCCATATAACTTGGCTCGTTTTGCAACGATGATGATTAACGATGGTAAATTTAACGGTCAACAAGTAGTTGCTCCATCAATCATCAAAAAATTGCAGGAAGGCGGTAACATCAAAGCGTTTGATAACGGTTCGGAATCTCATGATCTTGTGATGCCAAAAGGCGAATGGAGTTATAGAGCTCAGTGGTGGATCAAACATACAAAAGGTCAGGAAGCAGTAATGGCAATCGGTATTCACGGTCAATGGATATACCTTGATATCGAACACCAAATTGCCATTATCAAACAATCTTCTCAACCTATATCTAAAGATGATGTCTTGAATGCGATGGACTTGAATGGTTTTTATGCTATCGTCAATCACTTAAAATAATACACATTCACTATAACTTTAATAGAAGAAAGAAGGCTGATACAAAATTGTATCAGCCTCTTTAGTTAAAAAAAACTATACCTAGACGGTATAACGCTAAAAAAACCAAGATCTAAAAACAGCTAATTTCATTATAGCTGAAGTAACATCTTTTTATAATTGGTGTCTTTGTAGTCCACATCATAATTAGCTACCAATGTTTTTACATAGTCGCTATAGTCTTTCCATAGAAAAGTACCTTTCGATTTCGAATCGATTGGTAATGAAGCCGGTTGTTCGTTGAATCGAAGGTGAATATATTTCTCACCATCAATCTCTAAGACAAACCATTGAATATTGGTTCCCATCGATGCCCATTTCGAAGCTCTCCAACTTCCTTTTTTCAACTCGTCTTGCGCTTCGTTACAGTCATTGATATTCAATAAAGTGATTAACGGCAAAGTCGTTTCTGCATGAGCAAAATTTAAATATCCACTTTTATTTTGTTCTCCATTTACCGCCTTTTCTAGCTCCAATGTAACTTTCGATAAAAGTGATACCGCATTGGAATAACTCATCGACTCCCCTTCGAAACCCGGTCCTTTTTGATAAAAAGCTTTTATATCTGCCAAATAAGATAAAGTCGACTTTTCTGATATCGTAAAGATGTTATCTAATTTTGGCTGCAATTGTGGTGTAAAAGCTTTGGAGATTTTATAACATTCAAATAAGCTGTTGATAAAATCTTTTGAGTGATACATAGTGTAACCACCTTCTGTTGGAATCGGCTCAAAATCCTCGCTTTTTAAATGTAAGACAAATTCTTTATCAAATAGTTTGTTCAGAATTCTGTCTTCCATTTCTTGCATACTTTTACTATTCCATACCTCGTTGTACTGAGCCTCCCATCCTTTTTCTTTTAAATACATCGAATAACTTGGCGTTGATTTATGGAAGCGTAATAAATAATCCGACCCTTTTTTGCCATTATACAATTCGATATTTAAACTATTCTTTTTATTCAAGCCACTTAAAAAATTGTCTCTAGAATCTTGCGTTCTTTCTTTGTAAGTGGCATTGGCTTGTATGTCTCTGTTTTCATCAAAGAATTGAGGATTGAGCTGATACATACGTTCGCCCATACCTTTCAATTCATTCTTACCTGTCGTAGTCAATAATCCGTAGTTCCCTTTTTGAAGTTCAATCAATTTATTGATTTGAACATACAACACTCTTCCTTCTCGAGTGAGGGAATTTTGTTTTTTAGCTTGCTTTAGTAAAGTCCAAACGGCAATATCATCTTTCTGAGAGCTCATAAACCTAGAACCATGTCTGTTTACTGTACTCACAAATAATAACTTGCTATTGTATGGCAGAGGGGTAATTTTTTCTGGTGATAGGTACTGCTGCTTAGAACCTAAATAGGGATTAAATTGATCTGTTTCTTGATAGGCAATATGTTTCTGACACGAAAACAATAAACCAATAATAAATAGTGTAAGTAAGGAAGTCTTTTGTTTCATTCTCATTTCAGGTTTAAAACTGCCCATACCAAAAGATATGGGCAGATATTATCATAATACTAAAAACTTGAAAATATGTCTCTTAGTTTGATCCAAATGCACCCACTGTTGCTGATGGTTGAGGACGATTTACTGTCACTTCACCAACTTGAGTAACTACTTGAGGAATCAATAAAGTTTCGTCGTCTGTTCCGAAATCAACACCTGGAGAAGTTGACTTTAAACGGAAGTCCATCTGTTTGTAATCCAATTCTTGTGAAGGAGTACCATCTACATTTGGAGTTACATCTGCAAACTCTGCAAATTGAGGATCTTCTAATTCGTCTGTCCACTCGTTTACACCTGCTTCTGTAAAGAAGTTACAAGTACCTTTGAATACTCTCCAGAATGTTTCATGACCTACGTGAGTATCATCTTCCTCTCCGTCGTATGGTTGGATACCGTGGTGAGGTAAGTAACCATTACCTTGTGTAGCGTTAGACTCTACATGACCGAAGTAGTAGTTACCTTTTACGATTGTATTTTCACCTGCGATATCTGTAGATGGATCTACTTTAGTACCAAATTTAGAGTTAACAATAAGGTTGTTTAAGATACGACCTTTGGCATTTTTCTCGATGTTGATCGATCCGCCTCTTTCGCCATCACGTCTCCATCCACAGTATGCCATTGTATTGTTATACATATTTACGTTTGTCTGAGAGTCTGAACCTGTTGGCTTAGAGTTGTTGATTTTGATACCGTTTGTTGCTGCTGAGTACATCAAGTTGAAACCACAGTCACCTACAGTACCTTGCTTGAAGTTAAATGCTTCGTCTTCTGTTGTACCTGCATAAGCTACCGTGTTATGGAATAAGGCAATCTGACCTCTTTCGATATAAATGGCATCTCCACCTGAGTGCTCTACAGTACAGTTCTCCATATACAACTTACCTTTGTTGTTGTTGAAGAATACTGAATATCCCAACTCACCTGGCTCTAATTTATCTACTCTTACTGCTTCTGAGTTTTCGTTCATTGGACCACCTGCGTATTGGATTGTTACGTAAGTCATACCAATTTCTTGATCAGGACGCTCGCTACCTTCTGGTACCTCTGCACCGTTAATACCACCCCAGTTTACAGTACCGTACTGGAAGAATTCTGGTTGTGCTTCAGGTAATGTGAAAAGGATTGGGGCTGCTTCTGTACCCCATGCAAACATATTACCGTGGATAACGATTTCTGGGTTATTGTAAGGGCTTACCCAAACTGTAACACCTTCTTCGATCGTTAATGTCGTACCCGGTCTCATGTTTAGGTTAGCTTCTAACCAATACTCGTTTCCTTTTTCTAAAGTAAGGTCTTCTTCCATATTACCACCAATTCGGATAGATCCTTCTGGCTGACCTTCGTTAATTGGTCTATCTGTATCATTTCCTGATTCAACTTCTTCTTTGTTACAAGAAGTAGCGAAGAATGCACCTGATACAAGCATTGTTAATGCTAATAATCTTAGTAATAAATTACGTTTCATGATTTTGGTTTTAATATTTAATTAAGTTGTAGTTCAATAATGGTTGCTTCTGTTGAAGCTTAAAAATTATATTTAAGACCCACTAAAAATTGGCGTCTGTAAAAATCTTGACGGACTAACACATTGTCTCCTTCGTTCCCTTGTTTAGGATAGAAAGACTGTGCGTAAGTTATCGGCTGACGAATCTCTACCTCATAAGCATTGTCTAATAAGTTGTACACTTTTAGGTAGATCAACGTGCTTTTATTGATTCTCTTCTCTGCTGAGAAGTCCATTTGGAAGAATCCTTTTTGCCACATATCGTTTCCGTAGAATGCCGATAAACTGTGGATTCTATCGCCTGTATACACAGTAGCCAATTGCATATCGATACCTTTTTCTGAATTCTTATATAAGAAGGATAAGTTCGCGATATGTGCTGCCTGACCTTGCAACGGACGGTCTTCTAAAGCCGACTTGATAACGATGTCTGAAGTTTCATCACCTGGTATTTCTCTCTCGTAGTAGGCCTTTTCTGTAGTTACTCTGGAGTGAGTGTAGGTGTAGTTGGCACTAATACCGAACTTGTTAAAGTACTTCACCACATCAATCTCAATACCCATATTTTCAGCATCACCATAATTATCTGGCATAATGTATCCCGCTTCTCTGTTTAAAGAGTATTCAATTGGATTGTGTAACTTTTTGTAGAAACCACCGATCATAAACTTGTCCATTCCTCTTGGGAAAAATTCGTAACGAAGGTCGAGGTTATGACCGATGGTTCTTTCTACATTTGGATTACCCATTTCCGTCCAATCGTCTTCTGTATCTCCATTCTGAATTGGTACAAACTCAGAGAAACCAGGTCGTATTACCGATTTAAAATAGGACGCTCTTAAGTTAGCTTTCGGGTTGAGCATATATTTGAAATGTAAACTTGGTAGGAAGTCAACATATGTCTGACTCATTTCGTCCAAGCCTGCATCTGCTAGATCATTTGTCGGCTGAGGCAAGAAATATCCAATGTCGGTATGTTCCATACGAACACCACCCACTACCTCTAGCTTCTGATCGAAGTTTAATTTAAACTGACCATACGCTGCCGTGATATTTTCGTGAGATGTATATCGGTTTGGAGAGTAGTTTACCCCTGTAGGGTTTTCCAAAATCCAGTTAACATCTGTGATATCGTTCCAGTCTTCTCCTTTTACTAAAGCACTGTTCCCTGCGTTAAAACGGTAATTTTCAAAATCGTTACTTCTGTTTTTGAACCTTACCAAACCACCTGCTTTAAATTCTGAATCGTACACAAAGTTCAATTCAGGAGAGAAAGTAAAGTTGGTATAAAAAGCCAAGTCCTGATCGTCGTTATAATCCCATCTTCTGGTAAGGGCCGATCTACCTGCAATACGTTCTGGAGCATGTTCCCAATTTGTCATACTTCCCGATCGAGTAAACTTTGCGTTATCAGGAACATTGTTCGATGCTTTAGAGTACACTGCCGACCAATCTGCTTTCATCCAAGTATTCAAATGGTGAGTACCTTTCAGCGTAGAGTTAAAGATCTGTTGGATAGTCGAACGGTAACGAGTAATGTAACTCATTTCTCCTGCATTACCATTAATCGGATCGTAGCTACCCCAAGTACGTGTTCTTGTTACATCACGCACCTGATCGTTACTTAAATACACATAAGCATTGTACCAATCGATGTTGTGATTTGCATTGATTCTATAATCCATTTTTGCATGCAAACCTGCTCTTCTTTGCAATTGATAGTAATTTCTATCTTCCATATTATCCAAAGAAGTCGAACCATCTGATAACATACCCGTACTAAACCAAGTACTGTTAGATCCTCTTGCTGTTTGTTGATAGCTACCTGCAACGATAACTCCAATTTTATCATCAGCAAATCGGTTACCTATTGATAAGCCACCTACAATATTAGGAACATAGTTCTTATAATTATTCACTAAATGATTCACAGAAAAATCACCTGCTTGAGCGTTATTCACTCCATTCCAACTTGGTGGTGTGTTCATGTTACCTGAAGTATTCCAAGACATAAACGGATTACCATCACCAAATAAAAAGTTATTACCAATAGAAAGGTTTAGTTGTCCTGAGTAACTTTCTGGAGCGTCTTTCATCTCCATATTAATTACACCACCTACGGCATCACCTTCCATATCTGGAGTTAATGCTTTGGTCACTTCCAAGCGATCTAAAAGGTCTGAAGGAAATAAATCTAATGGCACATAACGGTTTTTATTATCTGGAGAAGGGATTTTCACACCATTCACCAATGTATAATTATAACGTTTGTCCATACCACGAACAATGGCAAACTGACCATCGCCAGAATTGTTTCTTTCTAAAGATACACCTGCTACACGCTGCACTACATTGGCCACGTTTAAATCTGGAGATAATTCGATATCCTGAGCGGACATCACAGTCATTACTTGAGACGACATTTGTTCTGTGGCACGAGCACTTTCAGAAGTTTTACGCTCTCTTGCACCATAAACAACTGCTTCATCTAATTGGACAGCGTCTAACTCAAGTATTAACTCTAATGAGACTGTTTCATTATTTACAGCTACTTCTCTTTGGAGTGTTTTATACCCCATGTATTGTATCTGTATAATATAGTTTCCATTGTCTACATTATTCATACTAAACTTTCCATCCATGCCTACTACCGATTGAGTATGACTTGGTTCGAGTGTTACTACAGCACCAATTAATGGCTCTCCATCCGCTCCGAATGCCGATCCTTTAATTACTCCTGCTAGTGTGTTCAAAGAAAAGTAAGTGATGAATAGCAACGATAGTAGTACTATTCTTTTCATCATTAATTAGTTGGTTGGTTTTGTTTTTTAGCATTGCAAAAGTAGGCACCATAAATCACATGAATTTTAGTAGAAAATGAATCTTAGATGAAAAATCAACACCATTCTACACAATGTTCTCAACATAGAATTAAGTTTGTTAATGTTAAAACGTCTATTCGTTATAGGTAAGTTGCTGATTTCAGGAGGGATTGTATATTACGGTATGTTATGGGTATGTTAAGGTGTTAATATAAGGGGGAGTTAGGAGTGAGGAATTAGGAAGTAGGAGATTCTGAATTGACGCTGGGATTTGAAAGTAAGAGGGAAAATGTAAGAGGTAAGGGCTTCTATCTTGCCCGAATTCATTCGGGTAAGAGATCCACTTTAAAAACCCATGGTTTCAACCATGGGGAAAAGTAAGGGACGAGGAAAAGTATGGTACAACGTATATATCTTTCCATACAAAAAAAAAGCACCGAACTCTCGCCCGATGCTTCTTACTCTATCACGATGATCAATTCATCTATATTGTTTTCAACACTCCTTCCAATACTTCTGGATCAGGACGTTTAGTGTAATCAATTGAATACTCAGCGTATTTGATGATACCGTCTGTGCCGATGATGAATCTTGCAGGGACAGGTAGTGTCCAAGAATCATCACCATTATAAGATGGAAGATGAATGTTGAAGGTATTATCATATAAATCTTTCAGAGCACCTTCCATTGTCCAACGAAGACCAAATTCGGCAGCTACATCATTTCCTTTATCAGATAGTAGGTCGAAATCCAAACGTTGACGATCGATGATCTCTTGGTTTTTCTCTGCTATCTGAGGTGAAATGCTGATCAGCTTTGCATTGTACTTCTCTAATTCTTTTTGATAACGTTTTAGATATCCTAAATCGGTGTTACAGTAAGGACACCATACCCCTCTGTAGAAAGTAACAACAGCGGGACCGTCTTTAATTAGTTCTGATAAAGCAACTAGTTTACCATCTTGGTTGGGAAGAGAAAATTCCGGTGCTTTATCACCTTCTTTAAGAATTTGCTCTCCAATACCTGAAGCAATGAGATCAGCTGTTGCTTGGTGCATTACTGATGTGAATTCTGAAGGCATTTTACCTTCAATTTGATCTTTTAAGCGGGCTAATGCGTCTGAAAGTTTCATAATTAGATTTTTGAAATGAATTCTTGTTGAATATGTTGTTCGAAACGTGCTAAATCATTATCGATTTCTGGGTTCTTCATGACATCGTAACTGAAAAATGTCTTTAAAGGTTTTAAACCAAACCATTTAAAGTTAAGATGCATTGGTAGTAGTAAATCGTCTTCGCTAATACCATCAAAGAATGTTTCGCTTTTATTATTGAAAGCCTCTTTTGGAGCATTGGCTGATACTGAAATCATGTACTTGCCATCAAGTAAGCCTCCCAATCCATAATTTTTCTTTGGCGCTTCTTCTTTACGACCATCACCATTTGATAATTTACCCATCATTCCGGCTGTAAATACATCGTCCATATATTTCTTGAAAGACCATGTAACACCCATCCAGTTTAAAGGTGTCTGAAGAAACACAACATCTGCCCAAAGGAATTTCTCAACTTCCTCTTCAACATCATATGCTTCTTGAGCATTGGTCATCTTTACCTCAAACTCTTCTCCCTCAAACATTGATACTGCTTTATCGATAAACGTTTTTGTCAATTTCCCCTCCGAAAATGGGTAATATTGATGACCGTTAATAACTAATACTTTCTTCATTTTTTCTTTTGTTTTATATTTGTTACGCAAAGAGACTAATATTAGTTTAAAAAAGAAACTATTAGTTGATTTACTCGTAAAAATAGTGGTAACAAAAAGGTAACCTATGGCCAGAAAGATTATAGAAAACCCCAATATGTGCTCATTAGTGTTTGCAATGAACCTAATTGGAGGAAAATGGAAACCGATCATCATTTACTTATTAGCCAACGGTAGTATGCGATTTGGTAAGTTATTGATGTTTATTCCTAGTATCTCTAAAAAGGTACTTACAGACCAATTAAAGGAATTAGTCGAAGATGGGTTGATCATTAGAGAAGAGTTTAAAGAATTGCCTCCAAGAGTAGAATATTCTCTTTCAGAAAAAGGTGAAGGGCTGCTTCCTATATTAAAATCCCTAAGCGAATGGACTGTAGATACTTTTGAAGAAGAGGGTTTCGAAAAGTGTCGTATTGTGACGTTATAATCAACTCAAATAATCCATATGCTTCCCTTTTAATGCTGAAGGTGCATATCCAAAGTGATTTTTAAAGGAAGAACTCATATGCCCAACATGACTGAAATTAAGATCTATGGCAATTTCTGTAAGGCTCTTATTTGTGTAGACAATTTGTCTATGGGCTTCTTCCAATTTCTGCTGATTATAGAATTGAAGAATGGGTTTATCGAATATCGATTTAAATAGACGGTTAAGTTTGGAAACGCTCATACCGTATTTATCACTTAACTCTGTGAGGTTCGGAATTACTGTAAAGTCAGATAGATGCGTATCTCTCAATTCTAACATCAGCTTTAAATCTTCTGGATGAATACTGCTTTTAAATTTATCTGCATCATTTTCAATCTTACCTTTTAGCAATTCGACAATCTCCATCGCTTTAGTAAAAAAGAAGGTATGCTTTCTATGTTTTTTATCTAAGTTTTTGATTAATGCCCTTACTCTACTTTCAATCTCTGCATTCTGAGAATAGTAATTGATCCATGGACTATCGTTCTCAAAAAGTTCTTTTAGTTTATATTTTTTATTGCCTGCAAACTTTCTGAAGAAGTTTAACGAAAAACGAATTGAAACCCATTGACTCCATTCTCCAGCTGGAAATTCAAAATCGTGTATTTGGGTGGAGTTCAAAATTAATATACCCGCATTATTAAATTTCTTAACTGTTCCATTACTTTTATAAGTAGCCCCTAATCCTAAACGAATAGTGATGGTTTTTTCTTTTGATAAACTAGAGTGTCTAGTCGTTATTGACCGATCAGACTCCATTCCCAAAATGGCAATAATAAACTCATTTAAGAATTCGAAAGAATAGGCTTCTATTTTACACCAATCGGTTTTAATCTTAAGTTCTTGTCCATCCCAAGTTCCACCTAATTCTTTAGCAAACTGTGCATAAGCATCGTGAGGATGTGCTCCATGTGGATCAAAAACATATTTTTCTTTATCCTTCATTCTGATTGATATTGAGCTTAAGAGTTTATTATAACAATGTGATTATTCTAATTTAAGAAACTCAAAAAAACTCTTCAAATATATTTATTGGTACAAGTAAATATTTGATTTAAAGAATTTGATCAGAATGTGTAAACGGTGTACCAAATCTTACTAATCATTCCTTATTCCAATCTTTAGTTTTGTGGCATAATCATTTAAATAAATAATATTATGGTGAACGAAAAACTAATTAATTTCTGGTCAAAGTTAGAAGTAAAAGTATTGAATGCCTCCGCAAAAGAAGTGGCAGATTATCATACACAGCATCGTGCTATTGAAGAATGTGCCGATACTATTGATGGTTTCCAATACGGTGAATTAATGCTTTCTGTAAATGATGATTCCAAACTAATCGTTATCTGCGGTTGGAATTCGGAAGAAGACTTTGATGAATGGTTGGCAAGTCCAGTAAGAAAAAGACAGACAGAAGACTTAGCAAAACGATTCGATATCATTACCAACGAAAGTAAGTACGATAGCTTTCATCAGGTAAGTCTTAAAAAGTAATATTTTTAGTGTGTTTAAGTAAATCAGTTTTATCCACTGATAAGATCAAGGTGAGTTTTCACTTTGGTCTTTTTTTATATCAAAAAATCGACAGGATTTTAAGTTAACGAAAACGTACAACCTAATGCACAATTCGTGAAACTAGTTCGATATTAAACCAACTACTTTTGTCATGTAATCAATGAGAAAACAATCTTTGCTGCTTGACTTAGCGATTACAAAAATTAATTATTTATCATTTAAAAATAGTACAATTATGTGTTCAAGAATTATTTATGAAACTGGTAACCAAGAGTATATTACAGGACGTGGAATGGACTGGAACGATCCCAACGCACAAACTTCTTTGTGGGTTTTCCCAAGAAACATGAAAAGAGATGGTGACGCCGACGAACATTCAATCCAATGGACTTCAAAGTACGGTTCTATTGTCGCTAGTTTCTACGACATCGCTTCATCTGACGGTATGAACGAAAAAGGATTTATTGTAAATGCTCTTTACTTAGCAGAATCTGAATATGGTGATGTCACAAAAAGTTATAAACCAACACTTTCAGTTGGTGCATGGGTGCAATATTTCTTAGATAACTATGCTTCAGTAGCTGAGGCGGTAGAAGCAATGCAAGATGCTCCTTTTATTATTTCTGCTCCATTATTACCTAACGGAAGAGGAGCAACAGTACATTTATCATTATCTGATTCAACTGGTGATTCTGCCATTCTTGAATACTTAAACAATGGAGAATTAGTGATTCATCATAGTAGAGATTACAAAGTAATGACTAACTCACCAGTATATTCTGAGCAAATAGCCATCAATAAATATTGGGAGCTTATTGGTGGTAGCAAAATGTTGCCGGGTACAATTAGTGCCGCTGACCGTTTTGTAAGATTAAACTACTCGTTGGAATCTTCTCCAAAATATACTGATAAAGATATGGCGACAGCTTCTGTAATTTCACAAATGAGATCTATTGGTGTTCCTCTAGGTATGGAAGACCCTGAGCATCCAAATATCTCTGCCACACTTTGGAGAACAATTGCAGATAATCAAACCAACAGATATTACTTCGAATCTGCTGTGAAACCTTCTATCTTCTGGGTTGACTTGGATAACATCGATTTCGAAAACACTGAGGTGAAAGCTTTAGATTGTTGTTCTGATGCCATTTATGCAGGCGAAGTATCGGAAAGCTTTACTCCAAAAGCAGCATTTCCATTTCTATAATAGAATGTAAGATTTTTATTACATCCTTCTTTCACCCCATTGATGAGTTTTCATTAATGGGGTCTTTTTTTGATGAAAAACGAGTTGCCGATATTTTGTAACTACTTGCTCAAATCTTGAAAATAGTTTGACATCAAACCACCTACTTTTGTATTGTAATCAATCGGAAATAAAGAAAATTACTAAAACTCCACGATTACAAAAATTAATTATTTATCATTCAAAATATTACTATTATGTGTTCAAGAATTATTTATGAAACAGGAAATCAAGAATTTATTGTAGGTCGTGGAATGGACTGGAACGATCCAACAGCACAAACATCTTTATGGATCTACCCTAGAGGTATGAAAAAAGATGGTGGTGTTGGAGAGAATCCTATTCATTGGACATCAAAATATGGATCGATAGCCACTAGTTTTTATAATGCTGGAGCTGCCGACGGAATGAATGAAGCAGGTTTGACAGCAAATATTCTTTACTTAGCAGAATCTAATTATGGTGATGTTGCCACAAGTACTAAACCAACACTTTCTGTAGGTGCTTGGGGACAATACTTCTTAGATAACTTTGCGACAGTAGAAGAAGCTGTAGAAGCTATGCAAGATGTTCCTTTTATTATCTCTGCTCCAATGTTACCAAACGGTAGAGGGGCAACGGTTCACTTATCGATATCAGACCGTTCGGGCGACTCGGCAATTCTTGAATTTTTAGATGGCGAATTGGTGATCAACCACAGTAGAGAATACAGAGTAATGACCAACTCTCCGATTTACTCGGAACAAATCGCAATCGATAAATATTGGAAACTAATTGGAGGTAGTAAAATGCTTCCAGGTACGATTAACGCTGCCGACCGTTTTGTTCGATTGAGCTATGCATTAGAATCATCGCCAAAATATACAGATCATGATATGGCCACTGCATCCGTTATGTCTCAGATGAGAGCAATCGGTGTGCCTTTAGGAATGGAAGATCCCGACCGTCCGAATATTTCTGCCACACTTTGGAGAACAATTTCGGATAATCAAACCAATAGATATTATTTCGAATCGGCTTTAAAACCCTCTATTTTCTGGGTGGATCTCGATAAAGTTGATTTCTCAGAAAATGCAGAAGTGAAAGCTTTGGATTGTGATACAGATGCAATTTATGCAGGCGAAGTATCTAAACATTTCACAAAAGCGACTCCACTTCCTTTCATAAAATAAATTTTCGTAAGTGCATTACTACCTTCTACTCCCCACATCAGATGTTTTCTGGGTGGGGATTTTCTATATTTGATGAGGTCTAAATCTTCCCAAATAGAAGGGAGAAATTCCCATGCTAACTGATGACGAATTCAAAATCTATCATTCCACCAACTTTTTGATGATTTTCGATACTAGATGATTTACAAAAAGTATAAATGAAATGAACAAAAAAATAATAGTACTTATCCTCGCATTTTACTCTTCTCTGGTATCGGCACAAGACCTCAATTCTTTGGAGATGTATTATGTGACTTTAGAACACGGAACAGCCAAACCCCTCCAAAACCTTGAGGTAAAAGACACAGATCAAAAAGTAAAATGGGGACACGAGATTACGATTTATCCCGAAATTGAATATCAAACGATCGAGGGTATTGGAGGTGCTTTTAATGAAATCGGTGGGGAAGCATTATCGAGTTTATCAGAAGAACAACAACAAGAAGTGATGGAAAACCTCTTTCATCCTAACAATGCAGGATTCACTTTTTGTCGTACTGCTATTGGATCAAGTGATTTCGGATTGGATGCCTACAGCTATTCCAACACTACCAACGATCTTGAGATGAAAGATTTCTCCATCGAAAGAGATCAAAAATATGTGCTTCCGTATATCAAAAAAGCACTTGATGTTCAACCGGACTTATTACTTTTCGCCTCACCTTGGTCACCTCCGGCTTGGATGAAAACCAATGCGTCGATGACCGGTCTGACCAAAGCACCGAATCACCTGAAAGAAGATAAAAAAGTATATCAGGCGTATGCCAACTACTTTGTGAAATACATCAAGAGTTATCAACAGGCAGGGGTGAATATCGATCGAATTTGTGTACAAAACGAGAACGATGCCAACACTAAATATCCTAGTTGTGTGATGCCTCCTCAACAAATGATAGAGTTATCCACAAAATACATCTTACCTACTTTCAAAAAGGAAAAAGTAAAAACCAAAGTGTTTGCGGGTACATTTAGAACGGCTGAACAATTGGATTTAATCGAATTCCTTACTTTAAAAGAGGCCGATAAGTTGGCAGGCGTGGGTATCCAATACACAAATCCATCGGTAATGACTGATGCCATTAAAATGAATCCTTCTTTAAAGATGTTCCATACCGAAGGGCATTGTTACAATGGTAAAAACAGTACGGAAGAAGCAGGTCATCGTTTAGAGGAAGTGGCGAAATACATTAACAGTGGCGTTTCCAACTTCTGTTATTGGAATATGATTTTGAATGAAACAACAGAAAGTGGGTGGGATTGGCCTCAAAACTCTCTGATCAATATCGATAGAAAACAAAAAACTGTTCGATACAATCCGGACTATAATGCGATGTACATTATCAGTAAGTTTATCCAACCGGGAGATGTTCGAGTGGCATCAAATAGTCAGCGACCAATGATTACTGTAAAAGATAAATCGGGGAATATGAAGGTGATCATTCAGAATACAGATCAGCAAGAAGCAGTCTATAGAATTCATATCAATGGAAAAACAAAGAAGGTCATTTTACCTCAGCAAAGTATCGTGGCTATGGTGATTTCAAATCAGAAAGTCTGATAGATTTCAACAAAATAGATAGTGAATTATGTTAAAAGTGAGTTTTTTTAAATGATTGTAAATAAAATCACTTTTTAGAACAACGAATACAACACACTCATTTTAAGTGTGTTGTATTTTTTTATTTAAATGATAACCACCCAAATAGCCTTTTTGGTTCAGCATCTTACTTTACCTATGTTTGAATTGCGACTCAGTATTCAATCTATACTCAGTCTGTCAAATGAATGGATTATTACATTGACTAACACTCTATCGACTCGTGCACAAGACGTAGAAAGTAGGCAATCAATAATAACTGTCCCTATTCAGTTTTTTTGAAACCAACTTTTACATTTAAGATGAAAAAAACAACTACAAAGCTAATAGTTGTTCTATGGACATTATTGACTTTTTCTCTTCCACTAAATACTTATGCTCAATTTGTTGGTGTCGGAAATGGAAGTTATACAACTACATTCCCCGGTACCGATGCGGCTGGCAGAAATGCCTATCCCGCTGGAACGCCTCAATTAAGCGAAAATGCTTTAGGAAAACCTGTCCCTACGAACGATTGGTGGTCGACTTTATTACAAAGTGATCACGCAAACAACTTATTCAATTATCCTTTGGCGATGAAAACCACCAACGAAGGTTTGGTCGTTACTTACATTCCATGGGGAGTCCTTGATGATGTTGCTCCAATTACTGTTGGAGTAGAAAATCTAAATGCCACTAAAACCACTATTGCCGATCATTCTGATTGGACCGTTACTATGGACTGGAATGATGGCACAAGACATTTCCAAGCCGTATCGGGTATAGGTATGCCGTTTGTCTATTTTGATAAACAAGATACTGATGTCGCTCAAGTAGATATCAGTGAGGGTACCGTTACTGTAACCGACGAAATTATTACAGTGGAAAATGCTCGTAATGGAGCTAGTTTCGTTATTTACGCACCATCAGGTAGTGTTTGGGAGCAAAACGGTACCACATATACTTCCACATTAAACGGAAAAAATTATTGGTCTTTAATCATGTTGCCTCAATCGACAAGCAACGTGGCTGCAGCTGCAACTACTTACCAAAAGTACGCCTACGTATTCCCTACGAATACCACTGCAGATTGGACATATAACGAATCAACTTCCATCCTATCCACAGTGTACAATGTGGAAGTCGACGTAAAAGAAGGTACAGATGACGCCATGCTTTTAGGGTTATTGCCTCACCAATGGGATAACTTGTCGGCTTCCTCATTACAACCCAACGATGTGACTTATACTTCGGTGAGAGGTACTCTAAAAATGTTGGAAGGAAACACATTCACTACGGAAAACACTTTCCACGGTATTCTACCCAACCTTCCGTATGTAACGAATTACAGCGATAGTTTTGATCCTTCGGCTTTAAATCAGAAAGTCGAAGCATTGAAGAACGAATCCTTATCTTCTTGGACCGATTCCTATAACGAAGGTCAGGTCATGAACCGCTTGATTCAGACCGCAAGAATCGCCGATCAAACTGGAAACATTGAAGCCAGAGATTTAATGATTGCCACTGTAAAAGAACGATTGGAAGATTGGTTAACTGCAGAAAGCGGAGAGGTGGCCTTCTTGTTCTATTACAATAGCGATTGGACCGCAATGTTGGGCTACCCTGCCGGTCATGGTCAAGATTCCAACTTAAACGATCACCATTTCCATTGGGGATATTTTATCCATGCAGCAGCTTTTATGGAGCAATACGAACCTGGTTGGGCCGCACAATATGGAGACATGATCAACTTGTTAGTACGAGATGCATCATCACCTAATCGAGACGATGATACGTTCCCTTACTTAAGAAACTTCAGTCCGTATGCAGGACACTGTTGGGCCAACGGATTTGCATCATTCCCTCAAGGCAACGATCAAGAATCAACTTCAGAAAGTATGCAATTCCACTCTTCATTGATCCATTGGGGAGAAATATCAGGCAATAAAGAAATAAGAGATTTAGGTATCTATTTATACACGACAGAACAGGCGGCGGTAGAAGAATACTGGTTCGATATGTACGAAAGAAATTTCAAACCCGACCAACAGTACAGCTTGGTGTCTAGAGTTTGGGGAAATAGCTACGATAATGGAACATTCTGGACGGCCGACATTGCTGCTTCTTACAATATTGAATTATACCCAATTCATGGTGGATCGTTGTATCTAGGACATAACGTGGCTTATGTAGAAAAGCTATGGGCAGAGATGACTCAAAATACTCAGGTTTTGGATAAAGTGGACAATCCTAACCTTTGGTATGATGTGATGTGGAGTTATCTGGCTTTTTCTGACCCCGCAAAAGCTATCGAATTATACGACGACCACCCGGGTAGAAACATTAAATTTGGTGTATCTGATGCTCAAACTTATCATTGGTTACATGCCATGAATGCTCTAGGTAAAGTAGATATTTCCATTACTGCCGACTCTCCTTTAGCAGCTGCTTTTAATAAGGATGGGAACAAGACTTATGTAGCACACAACTACAGCAATACAGAACAGACGGTGACTTTCTCGGATGGTTATCAGTTAGTGGTTCCGGCAGGGAAAATGGCGACTAATAAGGATATATCGATTGAAGGAACGATCACTTCAAGTTTCTCTCAAGCACCTGTAGGTGGATCAGTTGATCTAACAGTTGAAGTAAAAGACATCACTCCCACTAAAGTAGAAATTTACAACGGAAGCACTTTACTTGGTAGCATCGATACGGCTCCTTTCACCGCTAAAGCGGAGAATCTAACGGCAGGGCAAAATCAGTTTTATGCTAAGATGTATGATGGAGATAAATTTGATGTCACCAACATTGTTTCGGTAACAGCTGGTTTCCAAGTAGCTTTTGGTGATGGTACTCCAGAACTTCCAGGCACGATTGAAGCCGGTCATTACGACGTTTTCGAAGGCGGTTTAGGTCAAGGCATCACTTACCAAGACAACACCACTTTCAATGAAGGAAATTATAGAAAAGACGAATATGTTGATAACGTTTTAGACAATACGGAAGGAGCAACAGTAGGCTGGACCAACGGTGGAGAATGGTTAGAATACACTGTTCAGGTAACAGCTTCTGGATTGTACGACTTATCGTATCGCTACGCATCGGGGATTGGAGAAGGCGGAGGTCCTTTTAAACTATTATCCGATGGAGAAATAATCGTAGACAATATTTTAGTAAGTTCAACTGGTGACTGGGGAGCATGGCAAACCGCAACTGTCAACAATGTTCCCCTTACCGCCGGAAAACATATACTTCGCTTAGCCTTTGACAATGGAGGTTTCAATATTGGTAAAATGACATTTGCCAAGACGGGAGAATTACCTTACAGTCAACCATTCGCAGATGCGGGAGACGATCGTGTGATTGCATTAGCCGATGGGGCCGTAGTCTTGGATGGATCGAACAGTTACGATCCCGACAATGGAGCATTAACCTATACTTGGGTTCAATTGTACGGACCAACAGTAGCGACAATTCAAGAAACATCAAGTATCTCTCCTACTTTAGGAAATCTAATTGGTGGAGAATACTTATTCGAATTAAGCGTGAGCAATGGAGAATATACGGGGAAAGATCAAGTAAAAATTACCGTAACAGAGGATGGTAAAATTCCTCCAAAAGTATCCATCACTTCACCAGAAAATCAATCGACAGTTTACATTGGCAACGAGGTCATCATCCAAACGAATCCTACCGATCAGGATGGAACGATCGCCAAAGTCGAGTTCTTTGTAGACGATCAGTCGATAGGATCAGTGACTCAAGCTCCATTTGAATTGGCTTGGAATCCTACTGAAGAAAAAATATACAGTATTCACGTTGTAGCCACAGATAATGACGATAAAACGGCTGAATCAACAGTGATTACTTTAGAGTCAAAATCAATTCCTTCGTGTAGAGGGACAAGTGTTAATGGCGATTATGATTATCAGTTTTCAGAAGATGCCTCAAATCCAACGCTTACTTTTATTCCTAATCAAGTAGGTATGGGAGCATCGGTTTGTATTTTATATCTATCTGTTGATGGTGGCGGATACGGAGGCTATTCTGTAACTGCTGATGTTCCTTTCCAAGTGAATGCTGCGGAAGGTCAAACGGTATCGTTCTATTACACTTACTCTCATCCGGAAGGAGGAGAAAGAAATACATCGGAAGATCCAAATACCTATGTGATTGGTACTTGTGATAATAGTGAAGTTGAAAACACTTATCCGTCCGTAGAAATCACTTCTCCAAAAGATGGAGACATGTTAGTAGAAGGCACTGAAATTACTATTTCTGCGGATGCTTCTGATGCTGATGGTACTGTTGCACAAGTTGAGTTCTTTGTGGATAATAGTTCTATTGGAGTCGTTTCACAAGCACCTTACGAAGTAAATTGGACGGTAGCCACAGGAGGTTCACAGCTCAAAGCCGTAGCTACTGATAATGATGGTAACAGAACCACTTCAAAAGTAATTTCTATTATTGGTCGATCTGCGACATCATGTTTAGAAGGAGAAGTAAGTAATGGTCACTTTAGATATATTGTATCGGATGCATCGAGTAATCCTACCCTAACGTTCGTTCCGAATATCGCTGGACTTGGTGATGTGATCTTGATTCTACATTACAAAACAACAGAAGAAGGCGTTTACCCTGGTCACCTTGCAAAACCTAACGAGCCTTTCGAATTGAATGCTCCGAATGGAAGTACTGTCACTTTCTACTATACCTATTCTCATCCTGAAGGAGGAGAAAGAAACACTGTAGATGATATTCAGTCTTTCGTGGTAGGCGATTGTGCAAGTGAAGCAGAAAACGAACTTCCGACAGTTTCTATTGCAACATCAGATAGTGAGACTGCTTATGATGTAAACACAGAAATTACTTTTGTAGCCTCAGCCTCTGATACAGACGGAACAATTGCTCAAGTAGAGTTCTTCGTCAATAATGCATCGATCGGAAGCTTGACTGAAGCACCTTATGAAATGAAATGGATGTCGGGCACAGCTGATACCTACACGGTAAAAGCTGTGGCGACCGACAATGATGGTGGTGAGGCATCTGATGAAATGAATATTCAATTGAACGAAGTGATTCCTGAAAACGAATTGCCAACAATTACATTGAGTACCTCGGACAATGCAACTTCCTACACAGTAAATGATGAGATTACATTTGAAACTGCTGTAGCAGATACAGATGGAACGATTACTAAAGTGGAATTCTTCATCAATAACGAATCGATTAGAAGCGTATCAGAAGCTCCGTTTGAAATGAAATGGTCTTCGGCAACATCAGGTGAGTATGTGGTGAAAGCAATGGTAACCGATAATGATGGTGGCACAGCTTCAGATGAAATAAATATCACTTTAGTAGAAGATACACCAACTTCACTATCCACAGATCATTACCAAGTGAACTACTTCCCTAACCCTGTTACAAATAGTTTAACTATTGATTTGCCTACCGCTCAACAAACTGTGATTATCAGAAATGTTGAAGGAAAAGAAATGGCAACGATGACCTTAGGTTTGGGACAATCTCAAATAGATGTATCGCATTTAAAATCTGGAATATATTTCATCTCTGTAATTGGAGGTGACTATACAAACAGCTTCAAGATTATCAAACAGTAATAAGTCATTGAAATAAGCTGATCGACAAACACTCTCTTAATTTTTTTAGGAGAGTGTTTTTTATTTATCAAAAGATATATTAAGATTTATTTAAACCTCTCCCCTATTAACAAAGACTCAGTTTCAGTAAATTGAAATCAAAAGATAACTAAAGCAAGGCAAGGTATACTACCTATCTTTCTTCCAATAACTCCAATTAACAATGAGAACTCACAACATTAACAAACTATTATTCCGTGTACATATTTTCGTAATGAGTAGCCTGTTTCTATTCTTCATGCTTAGCTGTAATGAAGATTTTGATATCGAAATACCTAGTACAAAATATATTGAGATTAATGACTCCACACGTTTCAGCATGTCGCATTTTCAACATTCTTTAGAGAAACTATTTAATGTGCACGACCTTTGGGAAATTAAATATGATCATCAATTAAAGGATGGAAACGTCGAGAAAAGTTATTTGTCGTACACGAATTATAATGGCTTTGCCGACTCTGTGATTGTATTTAATCATATAAAAAATAGTCAGGGAGTCATTACGCATTCAGAAGTTACAGCCGTGAATGTAATAGACGAATACTATATGTATTATTTTGATGATCATGACCCAGTGAAAGATCTGGAAACAATTCTAAACTTTAGAATCGACTATGCTTATAATTTCAATGGTAAAATAACTTCTGTTGTTGTTACGAAAGAAGATGAAACTTCGACTCAGTTAAATTATACAATTGATGAACGTGGAGGGTATCAAGCTAGAACAGGTGAAAGTATTCATATTGGTACTTTTTTCCATCAAAAAGGTGATCCATTTTATTATTTCAGATACGCTCCTGATACATCAGATTATGTTTACGACGCTGAAGGAAACCTAATATTAAAATCTTCGGGTACTTTTCCTAGTATCGAAAAGAAGCACTATATCTACAAGGACGGTTATCTAAAGACAAAGTACGAAGGCACTCAAGCCAATCCAGCCTTCAAACATTGTTTTGTGTATAAAGATCATTTCTCCAACTTCCAATTTAAAGAATGCGATGAGTTTCAATTCGTCTACAATAAAGAAGAAAATAAGTTTGATCAACTGATTGAATTCGATGATTTAGCTGATCTCAATACACAAACACCAATAAGTAAAATTGAAAAGTCAATCTGGGTTTTAGATAGTGTGCCAGTTCAAACCTATAGTGTTTATTCTACCTCTGGTGAGCAATTGTTCAATATCCATAAGACGGGGTACAAAGTCACAGATGAAGACGGAAATGTGATTGAAAGTGTTGACGATACTTATACCGATAAGAACAACAATAAAATTGATAAAAATAAAGTAGCTCAACTATATACAGGCAAAAAATTAGACTTTATTCTTTCCGATGAATTTGTAGATTTTTTCCAGTAAAAAGTAAATAGCATTTATGCTTTAAAGCTCTACTCAAGAAGCAATGTCTTGAATAGAGCTTTATTATTTGCTTACAAAACGAAAGTAACATTCTACAAAATGCTCAAAGTATTCTCTATTTATTTTGAATTAATCAAATTGATTTTTCATTTTTGCAACACCATCGCATTAAAATAAAATACGTAGATAACCCTATGTATTGCAATAGAAAAGAGGTTGAATCAATTATCCAAGAGCATGGAAAACAATTTTAAGATAGAATTAGAAGAAGGCTTATCGGCACAACTTCAATTTGATAAAAGAGGTGGATTACTGCCTGTGATTGTTCAGGAAAAATCTACTGGACAAATATTAATGTTAGGTTACGCCAATCAAGAAGCATTTGATAAAACACTTCGTACTCAGAAAGCTACTTTTTGGTCCACATCGAGACAAGAATTATGGACCAAAGGGGAAACCTCTGGCAACTATCTCAAAATTGAAAATATTATGGTGGATTGCGATCAAGATGCCATCATTTATCAAGTGGAATTAATGGGAAGTGGCGTTTGCCATACTTTCGATAAAAATGGAGAAAATCGTAAAGCCTGTTTCTACAGAAATTATGATCAAGAAGAAAATAAATTGTCATTTATAGAAGGGATGGAGTAAATGAAAAAGGAAGAAAAACGAAGAATAGAATCAGAGGGAGATAATCATATCATGACGAGTGTTGACACTCCAATGCTACCCGATGCATTTAATAAATCAGATGAAGAAAAAATCGAGATTATTCAGGAGTATTTTGCGGGTATAATGAAAACATTAGGCTTGAACTTATCAGACAATAGTCTGAAAGGAACGCCTTACCGTTTTGCTAAAATGTACGTGAAAGAATTATTCGCTGGCCTTGATCCTAAAAATAAACCGAACCTTTCCGTTTTCGATAACAAATATCAGTATAATAAAATGCTGGTAGAAAAGAACATTACCTTCTCTTCTGCTTGCGAACATCACTTCTTACCTATCGTTGGAAAAGCACATGTAGGCTATATTTCTTCGGGGAAAGTGATTGGTATTTCCAAGATTAATCGTATCGTTGAATATTACGGAAAACGTCCACAGGTACAAGAACGCATGACGCTTCAAATCTATAACGAACTAAAAGATGCACTACAAACAGACAGTGTTATCGTAGTAGTTGATGCCGAACATTTATGTGTTTCTTCTCGTGGTGTAAAAGACAAAACAAGCTCGACGGTAACGTTGGAGTATGGCGGGGAGTTTAATGATTTGTCCCTTAGAAATGAGTTTTTAAAACTTGTTGGAAATGAAAAGTTAAAAATGAAAAACGTGGTTAGTTAAACTATTCGTGGGAAGTTCGTGTACCTCTTTGAGTAAAACGAGCGTTAACTTAACATTTCACGTTTTTCATTCTTCATTTTTAACTTTTAATTTCCTAAATAAAATAAGGCTGTCTCAAATATCCATTTATTAGGATGTTAAGACAGCCTCATTTTTTATTTAAATAACGTTCTACGCTATATTATTTAAGTCGATTACTTCGAAGTTTTTGGCTACAAAATAATCGTCTGTTCCAAGTTCTGTATTAATAACAATACCTCCTAATAAAGTGATTTTATCTACATGAAACTCCGACTTACAAGCTTTAATGTACTCATGAATTTGCTTATCAATAATTTCATAAGTCACTTCAGTAATGGCTTTTGCCTGATCGCTACTTTCTAAAATTCTTTCTCTGTAAGGCAAGAGGTTTTCCTCTAACAACATTTGCTGTATATCATCGTCTGCTCTAACAGGCTTATAATTTTCGTCTTGTAGTCGATTTAAAGCCAACATCAAAGCACCACAAGAATTTCCTTTTTCTTCCATACGAGGTCTGTACATCTTTCCTGTCTCTCCCTCTAACGTAATTCCGATGTGTGGTCCATAAAAAATAAAAGCACTACCACCGTCAGGTACGTGATGAGCAAATGCAGTCATCCCAGTTTTTCCTACAAACGGAATTCCACCTAATCCACCCATATTAAATGGACCAAAAAGCACATTAAAGAAAGTGGTTGATGGAACATTAATATCGTCAGAACACACCGATGTTGCCATTAATACTTTCGAAATATCTAAGTGATGTTCCAGTTGCATCTTCCCTAAATAATGGATAGAGGTATCTTTAGCATCTTTCGCATTTGGGAAATGTTTTTGGACAATTTCATCGTACAGTCTTTGTTTCATAATAATGGATTTCGTAATGATTTTTCTTAGTGAATATGAATTTACCAAAAAGGATGGAATATCAAAATTTATGCAACATTGTCGCAAAAGCATCTTTAGATAATACAATATGGTAGAAGAGGAGTATTTGATGTTTAAAGAAATGAAAAAGTAGCTAATAAATTAGCTATTATTACTGTATTTAGGGTATTTTAGTTAATATATTAGCTATCAATCAATTTGATTATCGATTTCTGTATTTTATTTTTTGAACCTGATGAAACAGAATATTTGTCAGCATAATTACTCCACTTTTCAACTACTGATTTCACCTCATCAATTATATTCTCAGCCTCTTGTATATTAAAGTGTGCTGCTAACTTCAAAAGATCTTTTGATGTAGGATGCTGACTTTCACCTGCAACCATTGTACTATGAAAACCATGTGATGAGGTGGAGTATGTTAAATCATATGCCGGAGCAAATTTCCATTGTCCGTCTTTATTCATCAAGAATGCAAAGTTTTTACTGTGATCGTCTCTATTGTGCGTAAACACATTGAAACAAGCCAATCGGAATACTCTATTATAAGCTGCTACATCCCTCTCCAACTGAAAAGCACAATCTAATAAATGTCCATAATCCATATTACTTAATCGGAAATTATCGTGCATTATTCCACTAGCCGAATGCATGTGCAAACGTTGATTTTGTCCAATTCTATCAAATCGTTTGGTTCCAAAATACGCTTTCCCAGATGCACCATAAAACAACTTACATTCACTCATTTCAATGCCACAATCCAATGCCATTTTATAATATGCATATTCAATATTCGCAATATCGTTGGCATCAAAAGAGGAAGGAAATTTAATGATCCAATGCTCGTCATTTTCCTTTAACTTATTTCCTGAAGATAATGTATTTGTGATAGGGTTATGAATGACATTCACTTTCGGTCGAGCCCCTCCAGAAGATCCACCTAGATCAAATAATTCATCGATCACTTCCTCAGAAGTACCTTCCAAAACTTTTTCTGATTGATGAAATAACTCATCCAATCTAATATTTGAATATTCTTCCTCTTCCCCTAACTCAGGTTGATAAACTAAAGCTCCAGCACCAAAACTTCCAACATAAGCCAAGCGATCCAGTAAAGTAATATCATTAATATTGATCCCTTTTGTTGTCAACATTCTATCCAACAATAACCTCCCCCAACCGTCAGGTAGTGAATCATTGAATACCCCTGCCATTCCATCAAAAGGAAATGAAGACATATCCACAATACTATCCGTTAAAGGTAACTTGAATGGAGATAATTGAAGTTGGTATTTTTTTAATGCTGTATGATATTTAAAGTAGAATTTTTGATTTTGGGTAACAATCTCCCCTACATCTAAGATATTCTCCTTATCAAAGGAAAGTTGAACTCTAATTTTGTCGATCTTTTTCATTTTACATCATCACTAAATAGGTTCATAATATCATTCAGATCTTCTTTTTCTAGAAGTACCTGATTAAACTCATCTAAACGATTTAAAACATGAGCAAGCTTTAGTAAAGATTCCAAAGAAATTTGTCCTGTTCGCTCAAATCGCTTCAAACTTCCCAAAGAAACTCCAGACCTTTTGGCCATTTCTTCTTGTGAAATTTTCATGCTTTTTCGAAGATCTTTATGTCGATCTGCAATTTTTTTGATGACGGAATTGGGGGTATCGTTTAATGAATACATAGCTAATATATTATCTATTATAATATAAATATACATAAAACAGATAATATATTAACCATGAAAATCCCATTAAATTTTAATTTATCATCTACATTAACCCACTCTCTAATGAAGAAAAAATTTGTATTTAAGATTTTTTTTCATTTACATTTGTGCTTGTAAACACAACTCACTCTAAAACTAAAAAGGAGGGTATCACGATGTTGGTCTTAAAATTACATATCGAATCATAGACTGAGATTCAAAAATTTCTTGATATTTTGAATCCCGCCATCTTTATCAAAAAGCATGGCCTAATCTCTATATCAGTCTAACAATCATTTTTATTTCATTTTAGAATAATCAGGTTAATTTTTAATCTGTGTCACTGTATTCTATTGTTATCACTTTTTTAAGTAATACAATATTCAGTGATTGATTTGTATATCAAATAATATGGGCCAACAGAAACTGAAGGGTAAACACCTTCGTGCCATTCAATATGCTTCGAATAAGGCAATAAGTCTTGCTGTGCAAATAATGGCGAAGCATTATAAACATACCTCAATGCAAGATCAGTTAGTGTTGCTTGAGGACATCAAAAATAATTATTCAAAATACTTAGCGGATGAGGTGCTATCGCCGATTGCTAAAGTATTTCAACCAGAAATTAATGTAAAAAGACAGCAGGTGGAACTACTTGCTGAAGCCAAAGATTTTAATGTATTCGGTCGAAAACATATAAGCAGTAATGCCTACCAACAAATGCGTTGGGCAATGAAATTACCTGTAGTACATAGCGGGGCAATGATGCCCGATGCACACCAAGGTTATGGATTACCCATTGGCGGTGTTTTAGCAACAAACAATGTAGTTATTCCTTATGGTGTTGGAGTAGACATCGGTTGCCGAATGAGTCTAACAATTTATCCAATCCAACCTAATTTCTTGAAACGCTATGAATATCAAATAAAGCAAGCGTTGAAAGAATATACCAATTTCGGAACGGGTGGGGAATTAGGTATCCCTCAGGAACATGAGATTTTAGATCGTGATACCTTCTCTGCAACTTCCTTATTAAAGCAATTACATGGGAGAGCAAGTAGACAACTAGGTACTTCGGGGTCTGGAAATCACTTTGTAGAATTTGGTACTGTGACACTCCCATCAGAAAATCCATTCCAATTGGAAGCAGGTGAATATGTGGGCTTACTAGCCCATTCAGGATCGAGAGGTTTAGGGGCAACAATAGCAAATCATTATACAAAAATTGCCAAAGAAAAATGTCTTTTGCCCTCTCCTACTCAAAATTTGGCTTGGTTGGATTTAAACACTCAGGAAGGTCAGGAATACTGGCTTTCGATGAACTTGGCAGGTGATTATGCAAAGGCTTGTCATGATCAGATTCACCATCACTTGGCCAAAGCTTTAGGAATTAAAGCAGTGGCTAAGGTGGAGAACCATCACAATTTTGCTTGGAAAGAAATGCAGGCAGATGGTACAGAATGCATAGTGCATCGTAAAGGGGCGACTCCTGCAGGAAAAGGTGTTTTGGGAATCATTCCTGGTTCGATGACGGCGAATGGGTATATCGTTCAAGGTAAAGGTGAAAATGCTTCTCTTCAATCGGCATCACATGGTGCAGGACGACAGTTTTCTCGATCTAAAACCAAGGAGAAAATAACGGGAAGTCAGTTAAAGAAAATCCTTCAGAAAGAACAAGTCACCCTTATTGGAGGAAGTATAGATGAAGCACCCATCGCTTATAAAAACATTGAGGAAGTCATGAGTAGTCAGACTCACCTTGTGGATGTGGTAGGTACCTTTTCTCCTAAAATTGTTCGAATGGATAAAGCTTAATCATGATGAAAAATAGTAATTCAGAATTATATATTCAGATCACCTCAGGAAGAGGTCCGGCGGAATGTTGTTGGGTAGTCGCTAAGCTTTTGAAAGAAGTTTTGGACGATTTAAAATCAAAAAATATAGAACATCAAGTGCTTTCTCGAATGGATGGACCTTTGCATCATACGTTGAGTTCAGTGATCATAAAAGCAAAAGGTAAGTATTTGGAAAATCAATTAAAGGAATGGCGTGGTACAATACAGTGGATTGGTAAAAGTCCTTACCGGAAATTCCATAAACGCAAAAATTGGTTTGTAGCTATCGACTTCTTTGCTGAAAGAGAAGTTGAAAAGTTGAATGCTAAAGACCTGCAATTCCAAACGTTTAGAGGTTCTGGTCCTGGAGGTCAACATCGAAACAAAGTGGAAACAGCAGTTCGTGTGATTCATGTGCCTAGTGGAATTAGTGTGGAAGTTTCTGATGGAAAATCGCAGCATCAGAACAAGCAAAAAGCGTTGGAGAAGATGAAAGAAAAGTTTGAAATCTTACGCTTAGAAAACACTAAAGAAAAGCTGGAACAACAATGGATGAATCACTTGGCTTTAGAAAGAGGTAACGCCGTGAAAGTTTATAAAGGACCACATTTCAAACAATAAGTAATCAGTAAACAACTAATAATCATGTTTTTAAAATTAAAAATCAAAAAGTAATGACGTATAGACAACATCCAAATCCATTGAGTCTAACACCTCATTAAACAGGAAGCAAAGTACTGATTTGATGAGGATTGGACTCCCCTGCCATCATTGGCAATATCTAAAAGTCCAAATCACAAATCGTTATGCAAACCGAAATATTAGAACTTGTTCTGGCATCTGTTGATGTTGAACAAAAGTATTTTTCATATAAAAAAGAGGAATATGTGCGTCATTTATTAGAGATGGTAATATCAAAAAACCTCCATTCAAAATCTTTAATTAAGAATAGTTCATTTGATTTTTTATTGAATAAACCTGCCTTTCATCGGCTCACTGCAAAAAGCGGAAAAGCGCAATATTCAAAGGATCAATTCATTTATTCAGATGATCTAAAGCATTTTAAAATCACATTGGGGCGATGGGGTGAATTCGAAAATCATCGTAATGATGACTGGTACCAAACCTCATTACCTGGTGAAAACTTAGTGATACAACTCAATTTTGATTTAGACCATGAGTTGATCTACAGGAAGTTTTTTGACATTGATGACTGGCATCCTTTTACCATGTCTTGTCATCCTATTTCAGAAAAATATTCTACAATGGCTTGGTCTAGACTTGATTTTAATCTAGACACGGGAGAAGCATTTATAGAAGAAATACAAAATGATTGGTTGAGAGATGCTTTAGATACACATAGAAAAATCAAATCAATTCCAGAGAAAAGACAGAAGAATCATTAGATCACAGACTTTGTCAGCTTAGATGATTTAGACCTTTACATCGATGCTTTAAAACAGTACAATACGTATTGGTCAGAAGCTATGCTGATGTGTTCTGTCCAATTTCTATTAGAAGAAATTGGAGTTACAAAGATCTATTACCATACTTTCGAGAGTGGAAATTATTTTAAAAAGTTAGAAAATTGTCCACCTCCAAAGTCTCTATATACCAAGCTTCCTAAAAAGTTTGGGTTTAAAAAGACGAAACAACTTCCTCAGTTTTGGAAGAAAGAACATTTCATGAAAAAGAGAATTCGAAAGTTTGATGGAGAAGTGTTTTGTTTTGATTTTTCAGCATAAAAAAAACGACTGTCTCCTTTCTATTTTAAAAGTGAGGCAGTCTATTTCAATATTAATTTTACATCAACAAGGTCCCCATCTGCAATATTCATCAATTCTTCTTTCTACTTTTACATCAACTTAAACCTTTTGACTAAACTCCATGAAAAACGTATTCCCTTATCTTTTGATCCTCCTTACCGTATTCGGTTGTCAGAAAAAACAACAGCAGACCATCGATTTACAAGGTCATAGAGGCTGTAGAGGCATTTATCCTGAAAACACGAATGAAGCATTTTTAAAGGCCTTAGAAATTGGAGTAACTACTTTGGAAATGGATGTGGTGATCTCAAAAGATAAGAAAGTAGTGGTGTCTCATGAGCCGTTTTTCTCTCACGAAATAGCGATTTCCCCACAAGGAGCTACAATTACAAAAGGCACGGAACACGACCACAATATTTATGCGCTCAACTACGACGATATCAAAAAATATGATGTCGGATCGAGACCTCATGATCGTTTCCCACATCAAAAAAAGTTTGTGACTTACAAACCCTTATTAAGTGAGGTGATCGAAAACGCTGAAGCATATGCGAAAGAACATCAACTGAAAAAACCTTATTATAATATTGAAATCAAAAGGCAACCAAAGTATGATTCTATCTACCACCCCGGTGTTGAAGAATTTGCTCAGTTGGTGATGGATGAAATCAAAAAGTATCCATTTAAAGAGCGTATTTTCATTCAATCTTTTGATGTGGAATCTTTACAAGAAGTTCGAAAAATTGCTCCTGAATACAAAACTGTCTATTTGATAGAAAACGAGAAATCATTCGAAGAAAACATGAACACGTTGGGTTATACCCCAGAAGTATATAGTCCGTATTTCGAATTGGTTGATCAAGAATTGGTCGAAAAATGCAAAGCGAAAAATATGCTGATTATTCCTTGGACAGTGAATGAAACTCAGGACATGGAAGCTATGATTAATCTAAAAGTAGATGGCATTATTTCGGATTATCCTGGGAGATTGAAGGAAGTGTTGGAAGAACATGGTATATTAATAATTTAATAAACTAATATTCTACCAAATAATGGACTTAGAAATAAGAGATATTTTAACGGGCTTTCTAATACTATCAATCATTTACATATTTACAGGATTACGGGCCCAACTACTCTGGAAAATTTTACGTGATAAAGGAATTGTATATACTAGTGAGGAAGATTTTCTAAGGACTTTACTTCTCCCTTATAGTTCGTCGACTGAAATTTTAAGTACATTATTTTGGTGCTTTAACATATACATACCTCTCCCTTTGTATTTTAATATATCAAAATATAAATGGTACTATATATTGTTTAATATAATACAAGTGATGTTGTTGGGGCTGTATATATTTTTTATAGGAATTTTTCTATTCTAACTAAATTTCAAGCTATAAAAGAATATCTTCATTTTTTTGAAGAAGATGATTGTTTATAAATGTAGATGGTATTATTTCAAAGTTTGTAGTTTCTATAAACTTTACTAGCTTACACCCTCATTATCAATAAATATAAAAAGTATTTCAGTTTATTATTTTTTTGATTTATATACCTCAAAACAACTATCTAACATTTTAAGAACTTTGAAAATGAAAAAATTAACTTCAATCCTGTTCATTCTATTACTACCTACATTGTTGATTGGTCAATCTTCCACAACAATTACCGTTTCAGTGCCTAATGCTTCTGATGAAGTGTACATTACCGGGAATCAAAAAAGCTTGGGCGATTGGAAACCCAATAAAGTAATGTTGAATAAAGTAGCTGATCTCAAAAGAGAAATTCAACTTGAACTCACTTTTCCTATCGAATTTAAACTGACAAGAGGGAATTGGGAATCAGAAGCGATTGTCGAAGATATTGAGCAATTCAGTAATATCATTATTTCAGAACATCAGGATCAGCTCCACCTAACTGTAGAAAGGTGGTCGGACGAAAAGATGACCAAAGGAAGATATTCACTTAAATATGATGTGGAATACCTAACCTCCAAACATTACCCTGGAGAAGAAAGACCATTAAGAATATTTTTACCCAAAGGATACAACTCCAATAAAAAATATCCTGTGGTATATGTATTAGATGGTGAAGCCCTTTTCGATCCTACCATTGGTAGTATTTCTATACTTCAGGCCAATACAAATATGGGGAGCAATGTGATTCCTGAATGTATTGTGGTAGGTATCGATAATATAGATCGAGGTAGAGATCTAAGTCCGAACTGGGGCATGGATAAGAACCTACCTGTAAGTGAATTCACTACAGAAGGTGATCTTTTTTACCAATGTGTTTTAGAAGAAATAGTACCATATATAAGTAATAGATATTCCGTATCCGGACATAATACATTGATTGGTCATTCGGATGCAGGAAATTTTGTCACTAAGGTTTATCTAAAAGATCAAGACGTTTTTGATGGGATCATCGCTTTATCTGTCAATGATTTTCAGAGTTATTTTCAGCAAAACTTTTTAAAGCATAAAAAAGAAAACAAGGACTACTTTATTGGTTATGGAAACAAAGACGATGAGTTTAATGTTTTCGGGGCTTACTTGGAACAACAGAAAGATTTAAGTGAGAATATACTTTCGAAAAAATACAATGCAGACCATATTGCCCTGCCAAATTCAAGTCTTTTTGACGCCATTAAATTTATCTTCAGAGACTTTAAAAACTATGATACCCTCATCAAAAAAGAGTACAATGAGTCATTTACTTACAAAAAATTTGAGCAAACATATGAAGAAGGCCTTATCAAAAAATATGGTATTGCTCAGCCGATAGCATATGATGTAATCTATTTACTCAATCAGGCACACGTTCAAAATAACGTCTTCGTTTTCAATAAAATTTTAGATGAATTAGAACAATCTCACTTTCTTCAGTTACAAGTGATGTTCTTTTATGCAAATGACTTCAATCAAAAAGATAGAGCAAAAAAATACCTATATCAGATGCTCGAAAGTAAGGACGTGAATGATAAAATGATTTTTTATGCAAACCTCTATCAATACAAAGAATTCTTTATTGATAAGCTAAACAAACCGAATGAGTTTATCGATTTTGTTGAGGCTGCAAAAAAGAAATGGCCTGAGTATACATTAGAATACAATTATACCATCCTTAAAACTGTAAAAGAGCAAAATATTAAGTTTGATAAGTACCAAAAGTATCTAAAGTTCTGTCAGAAAAACTTTTATGAGAACCGATACTTTAAGCAAGAAGATTTGAAAGAGTTAGGGGATTGATTCCCCTAATTCACCCAAGTGATACAATTTATTAAACCTCCTTCTTTTACTACGGAGTTGATATTAATCGGCTCAATAATCTTATTCGGATATAGTTCTTTGATGACTTCTAAGGCTTCTGCGTCTTTGTTGCCTTCGACTTCGAAGATGGGGAACAAAATGATGTTGTCGATGACTAAAAAGTTGGTATAAATTCCAATAGCACTCATTGAGTCTTTAGGCTTATCATCTTCTTCAAACCAAGGCATCATTGTATATTTCCATTTTAATTCATTCATTATTTTTTTAAAAGAAGCCACTACATATTCATCGTCATTACTAAAGTCATTGACCACAACTTCCCCTGTTTTTATCACTCTAAAATGACCATCAACATGACCAGTAGTGTCAATATCTTTTTTTTGATCTTTGACAAAATAAGGCTTTGCTTTGAGGGTTAAAGTCAACTCTTCAATTACTTGTTCTCTCGACCACTTAGGGTTTTCAGAAAAGACTCTTTCTGTTAAAAATACGATTCCATCGTGAAGTTCTACATTACCTCCATCAACATTTAAATCAGAATAAATGGCAGCAATTCTATTTACCCTATTCACCTCCTGAGGTTTTGATTTTAGTTTAGTATAATTTTTTAAATAACTCGGCATGTATTTAAACTGAACCAAAGTTCCATCATTTGATTTTATAGGCATGTAATCTCTACACCAGATATCTTTAGTTTCTAATAAAAATCTATAAGAGATACTATGCTTATTGAGCACCTTTTTGATGGTTTGCCAAGCTTGAGGATAGTCTTTTTCTAACTTTTCAGAAAAGTGAACTGTGGGAAAAGTATTCATTGTTTCATTCGATTTTAGGTAAATAGTTTGTTTAATATTTGATAGCATTAATGTATGATAAACATTTTTGAGTCTTCTATATTCTTTATTAATTTTAAAATTAACATTTCAAACTGACTTATCATTAAAGCAAATTCAAAATGAAACAAACTTCTTTATTATTTACCTTATTGATCATCATTTTTTATTCTTGTAATAATAATGAAACTTCTGTTGAGTATTTATACCCTACTGATATAGGCAATAATTGGTCTTACAAACATGAAAGATATATATCTGATTCTTTAATCTTTGATCAAGACATCACAATAGAAGTGATTGGTAGGAAAGAAATAAATGGTTACGATTGTTTGATTTTTGAAGAGCAAAATGAAACTAAAAAAGGAGAACGTTATTATACTTTTTCAGAAAATAAATTCCTGTTTGTAGGACGTAACTATTATGGATTTAGCCCAATTTTCCACCTACCTAATCATCAAAGTAACCTTAGGATTGAAAATGAATTATTCCCTGCTGATTCTTGCCCTGTAGTTTATGATTATCCTTTAGTTAATAATAAGACTTGGGAAGTAATTAATCATTCAAACTTGGAGGTAAAAAGAATAAAAAAAGTGATTGGTGATACGAGTATTACAGTTCCGGCAGGTACCTTCCTATGTAAACATATTCATACAACTGACAATATGGGAGGTGCATTTCATGAATTTATAAATAAGGAAATCGGTTTAGTCAAAAAAGAGTTTTTGTATACAAATATTCTAACCGATTATTATGGTGATATTGTTTATAATAAAAAATATAGATTTATTGATGTTTTAGAAGAATATAACTTCTAATTAAGCATTGATTAGTTACAACAGCTTCTTCAACGTCTCTGCATCAGGTAAAGCTTCTTTGAATTTTTGAGGAAGTGTTTCTGATGTTATGAAAGTAGATACACCCATTGGTTTTGATAAATCTCTAAAGCTGTATTCTACTTTTTTATTTTTTTTTCTTTACAGAGTATAATCCCTATTGATGAATTTTCGTGAGGTTGTTTCACCAAATCATCTAAAGCCGATAAATAGAAATTCATTTTCCCAACATATTCGGGCTTGAACTTTCCTTTTTTCAATTCAAAAGCGACCAAAGCCTGTAAACTTCTGTGATAAAAAAGTAAGTCTATAAAATATTCATCCTCCTCAACCACTAACCTGTATTGATTTCCCATAAAGGTAAAATCAGCCCCTAAAGACATTAAAAACTTTCTGATGTTCTGAACAATTTCTCCTTCCAAAACCCTTTCGTCAATTTCATCATCTGCATCTTCCACATTTACAAAATCTAATAAGTACTGATCTTTAAATGATCTTAATGCTTTATTAGACAATTCTTGAGTCATGGTTTGCTCAAAATTATTGGGTAGTTTCATTTTGTAAATGGGATTGATTCTTTATTTCAGTACGAAGATGACGAACAGACCAAAAGTTTTGAGCTGTTTTGTGGATGTAGTACCATTTTGCTTTGTCATCTCCAATACTTAAGATTTCAAAATGTTTTGAAAATGATATAGATAAAAATACTTTTAAATCTACTTCACTCAATTGGTTCGACAGTGTCGAACTAATTGCATTTTCTTTATTTTCCAATTTGGTCGTCAGTGACGACCGAATTGAAGGTGATATATTCCATTTATTAAAAAAACGACGCATCTTCTTAATATTCTCTGCAGAAAACCCTCTTAAACCAGATACTTCTTGCTGAAGCTTAGAAGAAATATCCTCCAATACTTTTGCTCCCCATTTATTATTTTGAAACTCTATCTCTACCAATTCCCCAATACTAAAATATAGACGTATCTTTTATATTCATTTGTACTGAAGAATTTAGTTTTTAAAAAGTAAGATAAGGTAATAAGAAAGTTGTTTTGATTAAAGTACATCAAAATTAAATTTCTATTTCATTGTTGATAATTAACGAATGTAATTTTGTACATTGTTTACATAAGAAAACTGAACTAGATAATGAAGGAAGTATCAATTAATAAGACTTTACAAAAAGTATCTAACCAATTAGATATAATCAAACATGAGTTTTAAATTCATAATTAAGAATAAACCTAATATACTTTTCTTATCCAGACGTAGATTAAAATGAAATCAAATTGGAGGTTACTAAATACGGCAGTTTATATAACCCTTTTGTATTAGGAGTAAAAACAGGTAACTACAGAAAGGTTTATTTTTTTTCAGTACAGTATGTGTATTGTTTCTTCAGAAAAAATTGAAATAGTATAAAGCTTTGGAAAAGGAGCAGTTTAATAAGTTTCAAAAGAAATTGAGGAAGGAGAATTGAATTATATTATTTCTTATAAGAAAACTAAATATGTTACAAAGGGACTTAGAAATTTTAAGACATTACTTAGGAGTAGACCTATTAAGATATACTATTAATTATCCTAATCTTCAAGAAGGTGATAATTTAGAAAAACTGGACTTGAATAATCATCAAGAAATTGTTTTAGAGAGGTTATCTTCTTTAATCAGAAAAATCAGGCTTGATTATATTGATAATAAAGGGATTGGAGATGGTGTAGAACACCAATTACATCGTATAAACCCTACTTTATTTGTTAACTTTAGGAAATTATGTGGAGGAGAAGATTATAAATCAAAATGGGAAAATGATGCTGTAATGCAATTTCTTTTTTTAGCAGCACGTAAAAATTATCCAATCCTTTTAATTAACAACCAAAGTGCATTCAAACAGCAACCTATATTTAGTGATAGTCAGGCATCATATGAGGAATTTATCAGAATTGTTAAAGATGATATTCTAAATAATTTAACTAATGGTAAGGAAGGGTTTGATTATAGATTTCAATTTACAACACAATGTGGTTTTAAATCATTAAAGCAAGTATCATCAGCTTATAATACAATCATCATAAGATCATTTATGAACTGTTGTAATGAAATGTTTTATGATTTTGATTCATTAATGACTGAAATTGAAAAAAGTATTTCACTACTACGAGATTTAGCAAGAAAAAAAGAGGTTGAATTTAAATCTTATGTATGCTTAAGAGGAATATCGTTTTTAAATTTTAAAGAGCTTAACTTAAGGAATGCACAATTAAAACAACTACCATCTTTATCAGCCTTAGGTATTCACACAAAAAGTGTAGGTGTAAAACATACAACTCATATATCAGGAGGAATATTGAAGGTTATTCATAATACCAGAATTGAAGCATTAGATAGTGATGTTAGTAACGGATTAACTAATGATCAACATGACCATCAAAATAAAATTGTAGATGCATTTAAATTTGCATTAATCTTTGCTTATAATGAAACTGATGGTATTTCCGCATGTATTTTTGAATCTGGTTTTCCATTACTTGATTTAGAGTATATATCAAATAGAGACCGTCCTAAGAAGTATTATAGGGTTAAATCTGAGGATATCCCCAAAATTATAGAATGGTTTGATCTATTTTATAATAATGATATTAAAAGCCTAGAAATTACTTTGAAAAGACTTGAGTCTGCCATATTTGCTAATAAGACTCCTGAAGATTCAATTGTAGACGCTTTTATTGCATGGGAAAGCATGTTTAGTGGTCGCGGTGACACAACAATTAAAGTTACAGGATCAATAGCTAAATTCTTAAAGAATGATTTTACTGAGCGAGAAAATCTTTATAAAGAACTGAAAAAGCTTTATAACTTAAGAAGTGAAATTGTTCATGGTAAACCAAAGAAGAGTAAAGAGTTAGAAAAAGAAAATATCCGTTTTGTTAGAAAAAGGATAATATCAATTGGTATTGAATGTTTGTCTAAACTTCTAAAAGACGAAGATTTATTAAAATTAGACCCGGAAAAGAGAGTAAATAAAGTACTATTAATGAATTGATATACTAATTATTTTATTCTTATCTAATTTAAATATTGGACCAATTCTTAACGAAAGAAAATGGTAGAAGAAATTCTTAAAAATGCTAGATTGTATGCTGAAGGCAAAAGATTATTTACCTCAGAAAATTAGTTTGTAAGCTCCAACAAAAAATGCAACCCCATCAACAAACCAATTGCCAACTAAGATTGCATTTTCGAAATAAGGAAATCCCTTCCCTCTTACTTCTTACCTCTTCCCTTATACTGAGTAGCCCCACCGGGAATCGAACCCAGATCTCAAGCGCCGGAAGCTTACGTACTAATCCGTTGTACTATGGAGCCATTTTTTAAGATTTTGCGAATATACCATTTGTAGCGCAATCTATCAACCTCAAAATTTTCTATTTAAGAATAATATGATGTATTTTTATTAAATCTTTCGTCTTCGAACTATAACTCTTTACATGACGTCTGCTTCAATAAAATACTTTTTCATTTTTTCACTCTTACTTTTTACTTCTTCGGTCTCCGCCCAATGGATGAATGCCGAAGTGAATAAAGATGTCTATTTACGTGATTATGCTGATCAAAACTCCAGAATTATCATGTCGATGGAAAAGGGGCGTCAGGTGTTGGCTTTACCTATTGGTGAAGAAATGTATATCCGAATTTGGGATTTTCAGACGGGCAAGAGAGGATACGCCTATCGCGGGTTCATCACTTTGCAAGATACTTTGATAAAGGCCGAGATTACTGAATTGTCGAATGCTGGAACGCTACATCGAGGAGGAACAACCCTACATATAGAAAACGAACATCCACAAAATATCAATGTGGAAATCGATCAGATTCCTTACCATCTTCAGCCTTATCAGGAAATTACTTTAAGAATTAAGAAAGGGAAACACGGACTGTGGATCAGTCGAGATGGTGCCTACCCTTTTTGGGGAAATATCGAATTAGCCGATTCTGCTGAATATGTATTTAAAGTGGGTTCTGTTGATGAAACACTCACTGCTCACCTTACTCCAATTATCACCACTCAAGATACGGTTCGCATGGAATATCATCATGTAGACACCGTAAATGTTACTCCTAAAGTGAGGATTGATACAGCCAAAATTGTTGAAAATAAACACCCTCAGGATTTAGAAAGAGCCAAGTCGAAAGTAGGACTTAGAGGCTTTGTTCAACTCAACGGAATATTTGATTTTAACGGACTGTCTGATGTCGATCGATTTATTCCTGTAGAAATCCCTGTTGGTGATATGAGAAACACTACCGATAGAGGTTTCTACCTAGGAGCTAGACAATCAAGGATCGGTTTTTCATCTCGAATAAAAGCCAAGACAGGCTACCTCAATCTATACGTAGAAGGTGATTTTGCTGGAGGGGAAACCAACCAAATGTTTTTCCGATTAAGGCAAGCATACGCCGATTATGGCTACCTCACCGTCGGACAAACATGGTCTACTTTTTCCGACTTAGAAGCCACTCCACTTACGGTCGATCGAGAAGGACCTAACAGTTCCGTACTCATCCGACAAGGGATGATTCGGTACGAGAAAAAAGTGGGAGAAGGTGATAACGAATTTGCCGTTTCTGTAGAAACTCCCACCATAGGATTTTCAGACTCCGTTTACATCAGCGAACGGCAACCTGTTCCTGATGTGATCTCAAGATATAAACTCACTTATAAAGATGGACACTTTCAGATAGCCGGGTTGTTCAGAGTGTTATCCTACAACAATAACATGAACTCAATATCTCATAATGTCGGCTTTGGTCTCAACATTAGTGGCAAAAGAGAATTAGGTAGCGAAGATAACCTTCTCTACTTCCAAGGCATCTTTGGAAAAGGTATCAGCCGATATGTAAGAGGATTTAGAAATCACAATTATGATGCTTTCGAAAGTCCTAACGGAGATATCTTTATTCCTCAAACAGCCGGAGGATACCTCTCTCTAGAACATCATTGGTCAAAAAAATTATTTAGTAACATCACAGGGGGAATCACTTGGCTGCAAACTGCAGAGTGGCAACCCGAAGATAGTTATCAAGCAAGTTACTATGGATCACTGAATAGCTATTGGTTTGCATTCGACAGAATGCAACTCGGCGTTGGCTACATCTACGGAGTAAGGAGGAATAAGAATTTGGAACATGGGTATGCGTCGAGATTGCAGATGTATATACGATATGATATATAAAGTTAGGAGTTAGGAATTAGGAGTTAGGAGTTGCTGAGTTTATGACCTGTTTTTTAACTAAGGAACTAAGAAACTAAAGAACTAAGCGGGTTACTTTGATATTAAAAGAGAGGTGACGAAACCCCTCGAAGTAATCTCAGAAAGTTATCGTTTTCTTAAAAATCTTTTCTTTTCCATATCTCTCGGTTTTCTAATCTTCCATAGCGAGGGGTGTAACTCATCGATACACGAACTATTAGGTAGTAGGTAGTAGGTAGTAGGTAGTAATTTAAACTTAGTTTAGCTTAGATGGAATTGTTTTTAAATATAATTGATATCATTATTTCTCCGTCTTCAACGAGGTGGCCTTGGCCCCTCGCTACACGAACTATTAGAAAAATAAACCACGGTAAACCCGTAAGTTTTGATACTCCAAAGCATCAAAACCTGCTACCTACTACCTACTACTTACTACCTAAAAAAAACCTGCTACCTGCTACCTGCTACCTACTACCTATTTTCCTCCTCCTCCCACTCTTCTCATCTGCCCAATGGATGCGTACCGACGTCGACCGTGTCACCTATCTTCGAAGTGGTGGCGATTATAATAGTCCGGTATTGATGAGGATTGAGCCTGGTCGGGATATTCTTACTCTGCCTTTGGACTCGACTTCTCTGTATGTTCGTGCTTGGGATTACCTTTCAGGGAAAAGAGGATATGTGGCCCGAAAAGATATTCAGATCGTAGATGTGTTGGTGAAAGGGGTGCTGACAGCCGACACGACTGACCATAACTCTATGAGAGATGAGGCGATTTTAAGGATTGAAAATGAAGCGAACCAATCCATTATGGTGGAGATCAATCAGCATGCGTATAATCTTAGGGCGTATGAATCGATTAAACTGAATCTACAGCCTGGGTCTCATGGTTTTTGGACGACTCGAGATGGTGCTTTTCCGTTTTGGGGTGAGTTAAGATTACCTGCACATTCGGAAAATATTCTTCAGATAGATATTCAAGACAGTGTTATTATTGCTCAACTTGAACCGATCGTGCATCAAAGAGATACGGTGGTATTGGAGCAACATCATAATGAGGTCGTCAATTTAAAAGAGATTATTAAGGTCGATACCACGAAGATTGTTGAACAGGTCCATCCACAAGATATCGCTCAGGCATCCACATTCTTAGGAATACGTGGCTATGTTAAAATGAATACGCTGGTGGATTTTAACGGATTAACAGCCACCGGAGGTTTTGCTCCTTACAATATTCCTGTGGGGGAAAGAAATGATCAAGTGGGATATCATATGGATGCTCGACAGTCGAGAATTGGTTGGTCATCACGAATAGAAACAGGAGATGGTTTTATCAGATTCTATGTAGAAAGTGATTTCGCTGGAGGAGGAACGGGTATCAATAATTTCCGTTTACGACATGCTTATGTGAGTTACGGTTACCTAACGGTGGGTCAGACTTGGACGACGTTTAACGACTTAGCTACTACTCCACTAACGGTAGATAATGAAGGTCCAAGTAGTGGTTCATCGACAAGACAAGGGTTAATCCGTTATGAGAAAAAGATTGCCAATACCGAAAATGAATTCGGTGTAAGTATAGAAACTCCCACACGTACATTTACCGATTCTGTGGCAATAGACAGAAGACAGTTTATACCTGACTTTGCTTGTCGTTATAAATTTGTCCGCGATAATTTGAGTTTACAATCGGCAGGTTTACTTCGATTTATATCAAGTTATAATAGCGATGAGCAGGTGGTGACAGATGTGGGATTTGGAGCCATGCTTAGTATGTTGATCGATTTGGATATTAAAGAAACACGAAATCATATTTACCTTCAAGCTATCGGAGGAAAAGGAATTACTCGATACATATCTGCTTTTTCTAATTATCAATTGGATGCTGTCCCTAACCCAAGTGGCGATCTTTTTATTCCTTATACCGTGGGTGGTTATTTAGCTTTAGAACACTATTTCAGAAAGAATATATTCGTCAATTTTGTAACAGGTTTCTCTTGGATCGACAATGCCGATTTCCAACCGGGAAGTACTTTCGAAAGAAGTTATTACACCAGTTTAAACTTATTTTGGTTTCCTTTCGATCGTATGAGGTTTGGCACAAGTATCGTTCATGGTGAGCGATTCAATAAAGATCAACAAAGAGGAGGTGCACAAAGATGGCAGATGTATATTCGTTACGATATCTAACCATTATCGAATTATTACGTATTAAATTGAGTAATACACAAAACGTATTTCCATGATAAAAGTACGCACTGCATTTACACTATTATTTGGAGTGATTATCATCTCCCTAATAATTACCACCATGGTCTTTCTAAAGTTACTCGATAACAGAAAAGGCTTTGGCAGGATGCAGTTTACAAAACATGCGAAGCTACAACTAAGTCATCAGATAGCCGAAAAGAACAACGACCTCTCCTATTTGTTTTCTCAATACCTTCTCACCCAAGAAGCTGACTGGAAAAATCAATATCAACAACTTAAAAATGAGCCTTCAGAAGCATTAGCCGATTACCAAAAGTATCATCTCAAAGATACGGTGTTCCGCTTAGCTGAAAGTGAAATTCAACTGCTTCAACTTGCTCAAGAAAAAGATAATTATTTGCGTCAGCTAGAGGCTGATGTATTCAAAGAAAAATCACCAACATCAGCTATAGAACGATTTTCTGATAATGAAGAGGAATATCAAATAGCTAGAAAACAACTCTTACATCATTTAGAAGATTTTGATGATCTCATCGAAAATGAAAGCACTAACAAGTGGAATAAAAGTTCGGAAGAGGGCTATTTTTACTTCTATGTATCCCTTTCATTGTTGCTGTCGATCCTTTTGTTCTCTTGTATATCATTTATCTTAATTCAAAAAAGAGTAAAGCAACAGGAACAGTTGGATCTTCAACTTCAAGAAAATATTAAAGAGATAAAAGCGACCAAGAACGAGTTAGAAAAGAGCGATGAACGTTTTCAATTGGCCATAAAAGGTAGTAAGGCATTAATATGGGATTTTGATACACAGCAGAAGAAAATCAAATGGTTTCCAAAGGGAAAGGATTTTCTTGAATATGATGCTGAGGAATTAGGAACTGATCTTCAATTCTTAAAAGACCATATCCATAAAGACGATGTATCCCTTTTTGATAAGGAGATCAAGGAACATAAAGAAACGAGAAACCCCATTGCTTTTGATGCTCGATTCTATTCAAAAAATAAAGAACTTAGGTGGCTAAGGTGTCAAGGTCTGCCGGTATTTGATGAAAACACCAAAGCTTTGAATCGTATTGTGGGTACGTTTGTGGATATCACCGATGAATTAAAAGCGGAAGAAAAAATCGTGAATGCAGTGCTGGAAACTGAGGACAAGGAAAGAAGTCGAATTGCTAGAGATATTCACGATAGCTTGCAACAAACGATGTCGACTGCCCTGCTTCATTTAGAAAAAGTGAGGCACCATCAACCGGAATTAAATTCAGAGGAACATTTTCAATTGGGGTATTCCCTTTTAAAAAAATCGATAAAGGAAAGTCGATCTTTGGCACATAATCTTATGCCAAAAGTCGTCGAAGAAAATGGCATCGTCCCTGCCCTACAATCCTTAATTACAGCAATGAAAGGATCTACGGATACTCAGATTTCATTTTTTGAAAATATCGGCGAAGAACGTCTAAAGCTGAGTTACGAAATTAGTATCTACAGGATTGTTCAGGAGAGTATCAATAATATGATGAAGCATTCGAAGGCATCAGAATGTACCATACAACTTATGAAATATCCTGACCTTTTGGTGCTTACTATTGAAGACAATGGAGTTGGTTTTGATACTTCAAAAACGGATCAATCGTTTGGAATCAATAGTTTAAAAACACGTGCTTCGGCTATCGGTGCCTACCTACAAGTCTCTTCGAATTTGGGTAAAGGGACAGAAATTTTCTTAGAATTAGCATTATAATATGGAAACCACTATAAAAATACTTTTAGTCGATGATCATCAAATGGTTAGGGAGGGATTGAAGTCTTTTCTAGATCAAGAGCATTATCAAATTGTCGGCGAGGCCAATAACGGAACAGAGGCATTATCACTCTTATCAGATAGAGAGGTAGACGTTTTGGTTACTGATATCACCATGCCTGAAATGGATGGTATCGACTTAACAAAAGAAGCTATTAACAAATATCCTTCATTAAATGTATTGGCTTTAACCATGATGAATGAGGGACACAATATTAAAAAGATGTTGGCAGCGGGGGCGAAAGGGTATGTATTAAAAGATTGTACTCAAAGTGATCTCCGAAAGGCCATCGAAAATGTGGCGAATGGTCAGACTTTCTTCTCAGATGAAGTGACGGAGACGATCATGCAGGGATTAACCGCTCAACCTTCTCTGAAGAAAAGAGTGGCAACAGAAATTCCCTTGACTAACAGAGAAACAGAAATCCTACATTTGATATGTAAAGAATATTCCAATACAGAAATAGCAGAGGCACTTTTTATCTCTGCAAGAACCGTAGAAACCCACAAGCGAAATCTATTGGAAAAAACGGGAGTAAAGAATATTGCGGGGTTGGTTTTATACGCCATCGAAAGGAAATTATTCGATGATTTATAAACTAAGGGATTCACTTATTTTTTGAAGGTCAGTGGTCCGCGTAGCTTAATGAAAAGAACATCCTTGATATTTGTAACATCACAAAAGGGGAATGAGTCCCTATTAGATTACTAACTTAAAATTAAGAGGATGAAAACATTAAAGTCTACTGTAGTAATTGGATTCGCATTGCTACTATCGTTATTTACACTAGGATCGTGTGACAACAATAATCAAGAGGTTGGGCCGGAAGAAAAACCGGAACATCCAATTGTTAACCCAATACCTACTCCATTAGAACAATAACAAATTAGGTTAAAGAAATAAAGTCCTTGAGGCAGTTTGTCTTGAGGACTTTTTTTGTGCCTTGTAAAAACTACGTGATTCACGTAGCTACTCAAAATGCTGTTTTTACAGAGAATTTCATCGAGTGGAGCGTCTACATTTGTACATATCAAATAACACAAGAGATGAAAAAAATAACATACACCTTTTTATTATTGCTATTTGGTTTTCACTGTTTCGGACAGAAAAAACCTAACATTATTATGATTATGACGGATGACGTCGCTCCACAAGATATCTCGATTTATCATCGAGGAATCGGAGCGGTGAATACTCCAAATATCGATCAAATTGGTAAAGATGGTATGATGCTGACCGATTATTACGCTCAACCAAGTTGTACCGCTGGTCGATCATCATTTTTAACTGGTCAATATCCTATTCGTACTGGTTTAACCTCGGTAGGTCAGCCCGGGTCGAAGCTAGGCTTACAAGCAGAAGATGTAACGATTGCCGAATTACTAAAAGACAAAGGGTATAATACTGCTCATTTTGGGAAAAGTCATTTAGGCGATAGAAACGAACACCTTCCAACGGTCCATGGTTTCGACGAGTTTTTCGGGTTCCTTTATCATTTAAATATGATGGATATGCCGGAACAACCTGAATTCCCAAAGGACAAAAACTTTGTGGGTCGTCCAAGAAATGTCATCTATAGTAAAGCCACTGATAAAGATGATCAAACTGTAGATCCAAGATGGGGAAAGGTAGGCAAGCAAGTCATCGAGGACAGAGGCGAATTGGGTAAACTTCGTCAGGAAACATTTGATGATGAAGTGTTGGAAGCTTCTCAAAAATGGATGAAAGAGAAAAGTAAAAAAGATGAACCTTATTTCTTGTTTTTCAATCCTTCGAGGATGCATCAAGAAATCTATGTGTCGGAAAAGTGGAGAGGAAAAAGTGGGCACAGCACGTATGCTGACGGTTTACTTCACTTAGATTATCTAGTGGGCGAATTATTATCCACTTTAGAAAAAACGGGAGAAGCAGAGAATACCATCGTCATGTTTACTTCTGATAATGGGGTGAACTTATCACATTGGCCAAGCAGTGGATCAGCTTCTTTTAAGGGAGAAAAAGGAACAACTTACGAAGGTGGTTTCAGAGTACCTATGTTAGTAAAATGGCCTAAGCACATTCCTGCAGGAGAATATAGCGGGGAGTTATTCACAGCTGAAGACTGGTTACCAACATTAATGGCAGCAGTGGGAGACACCACTGTAAAAGAAGATTTACTTGATTGGACCATAGTAAATGATAAAGACTATAAAGTACATATCGATGGTTACAATCAATTAGGGGTGCTCACAAAAGGGGAAAAATCGAGAAGAAGAGAGTTCTTCTATTATGCCGAAAATGAACTACAGGCCATTCGTGTGGATCACTGGAAAATCTATTTAGCCATTAAAGATGAGTGGTTGAAAGAATCGGAAAAACTGCCTGCAGGATTAATTTGCAACCTAAAACTAGACCCTTACGAAAGGTCTTTAGATACACCTGGTCACTTCTTATGGATGAAGGAGAAAACTTGGATTTTACCAACAATCGCAGCACCATTGATGAAGTTCGCAAAAAGTATGGAAGAATATCCTTCTAGACAAAAAGGAACGGGTATTGGTGCAGCAGCAATTATGAATCAATTAAGTAAATAAATATCCGAAACCTGAATTTAACTATTATTCGTTTCAGTAAGATTTCTTTTTTATATCAAAGCAAACATTATTGAGTTAGTAGTTCCGCTATAATTTTAATAAGTGTATTTTGATTTGAATAGTTATCAAAATAGAACTGGTTTTGTTTTGGCCGGATGCATTACGCATTCGGCTTTTTAATTATAACCTGACCTCAAACCTTCTCATCATATTCACCACTTTTTCGTCGGGAACATTGTGTACGGAAATACCGTCATGTCTGTTTTCTACAATCACCGAACTTACTTGATAATTATATTTTTCAGCTACTTTAAAATAAGGAATCATTTCCTGTTCTGTGGTAAAAGTATTTGAAACAATCACCAACTCCTGCCCTCTTCGAATACACATTTCGGCCATCTCCAAACAACTTTTGTGTGCATAATCTAATTTGCGGACATCAAACTCATATTCGCCTCTATCGTTTACCATAAAATCGTCTGCTTCAATGGAACCTCCTAACGATTGTGCTAGTGTTGTTTTACCTGAACCTGGTAACCCTCTCAATAATAGTAACCTACCCATAACTAAAAAATAACATAATATTTTTACTATTTAATAATATATCATTTAACTTTAAATACCAACCGAGTATTTATAATTTTCGTAACTATTACCTTATCAAATGATACACTTACAACACGTTACATTCAACAAATTGAGCTTGGTGCAGAAAGCTGAGATAGTTCAATACTTTTCAGATTTCCTTAGTACGATCACTAGGCTAGGCAAGAAAATCGAATTGTACAATTACGACGGTACATACATTGAGGTTTTGTACAAAAACAATACATCCTACGATAACGAAATTGAATCGATTATGGAATATGATCGTTTACTTCCTTTTTGTCCAAAAATCGATTGGAAAAAGTATTTAAAATAAAAAGAGATTGCTACATTTCACTGCAACAATCTCCTTAATTATTCTTTTTTTCTTTACTATTTCTTAGCCACTAATTCCGCAATCTTAATGATAACATTTGTTGCTGCTTCCATAGTTGGTACCGGCACATATTCGTAACGAGCATGCATATTATGTCCACCTGCAAAGATATTTGGACAAGGTAACCCCTTAAATGATAATTGAGCTCCATCAGTTCCCCCACGAATGGCTTTTACATCTGGCTCAATATTTAATTCTTTCATCGCCTCAATAGCGAAGTCGACAATATGCATATTTGGAGCAACTTTCTCCTTCATATTGTAATACTGATCTACCAACTCTAATTTCACTCTATCTGCACCATATTCACTTTGGAAAGTTTTCACCAAAGATTCCATATGATCCTTTCTTGAAATAAATAAGTTATGATCGTGATCACGGATAATATATTGTAATTTCGTTTCTTCTACAGATCCACTCATAGTTAATAAGTGATAGAAACCTTCGTACTTTTCTGTTTGCTCTGGCGTTTCGCTTTGAGGGAATTTTGTCGCAAATTTCGCAGCAATATTCATAGAGTTCACCATTTTACCCTTAGCAGTACCAGGGTGAACATTTTGTCCTGTAAAAGTTACCTCAGCATAAGCAGCGTTAAAGTTTTCGTACTCAAATTCTCCCATAGGACCTCCGTCCATAGTATACGCCCACTCAGCACCAAACTTTTCAACATCAAATAAGTTGGCACCTTTACCCACTTCTTCGTCCGGAGTGAAGCCTACTTTAATGGTACCGTGCTTAATTTCAGGATGCTTAATCAGATAATCCATTGCTTCCATGATCTCAGCCACACCTGCTTTATCATCAGCACCTAAAAGTGTAGTACCGTCTGTAGTGACGATCGTTTGTCCTTTATATTTCTTGATTTCAGGAAATTCCTCTGTCGTTAAAACGATGTTTTGTTCCTTATTTAAAACGATATCCTCACCATCATAATTTTCCCACACCTGAGGCTTCACATCTTTACCTGTTAAATCTGGAGTGGTATCCACATGGGCGATAAACCCGATAGTTGGAACTTCTTTATCGATATTAGAAGGAAGCGTAGCCATTACATAGCAGTTCTCGTCGATGCTGACATCCTGCATGCCCATCGCTTTTAATTCGTCTACTAGTAAGTTCGCTAAATCAAATTGTTTTTTTGTACTTGGTATTTGCTCAATGCCCGGAACAGATTCTGTATCGATTTTCACGTAACGTAAAAATCTATCCAATAGGTTTTCCATGAATGATATGTTATATATGTTTAATTGTCTCTTACGCTTATAAATGATCTTTCAAAGATACAATTATAAACTTTTAATGCTTATTTAGATAGTAATTGATATTCTCAAAAAGAGGATCTTACTCATTTAAAAGTTATTACTATAACTTGTTGACGATAAATAAGTAAAAAAAGTTTAATTAATTCGATGATAAATGTGAATAAAACTTGTGACTAGCATCTTTTTTGTAACTTGCAACCTGAAAAATTTTTTCAATAATTAGAAAACACACACCATGAAACTGCTGGAAGGCAAAAACGTATTGATCACAGGTGCGTCTAAAGGTATTGGACGTGCAATCGCAATTCGTTGCGCGGAGCATGGCGCAAATATAGGATTCACTTATCTTTCAAGCGTTGAAAAAGGAGAAGCATTAGTAGCTGAATTAGAAGGTTACGGTGTTAAAGCTAAAGGTTACCGTTCTGATGCATCAGATTTCGAAGCAGCTGAAAAACTTATCGCAGACTTCACTACTGACTTCGATTCATTAGATAGTTTAATCAACAACGCTGGTATCACAAAAGATACTTTATTAATGCGTATGTCAGAAGAACAATTCGACGACGTTATTCGCGTTAACTTAAAGTCAATCTTTAACTTAACAAAAGCTGCAACTAAAACTTTCTTAAAACAACGTAAAGGAGCTATCATTAACATGAGCTCAGTTGTTGGTGTTTACGGAAATGCAGGTCAAGCCAACTATGCTGCTTCAAAAGCAGGTATTATTGGATTCACAAAATCTGTAGCAAAAGAGTTAGCTCCAAGAAACATTAGAGTAAACGCTGTTGCTCCTGGTTTTATCGAAACAGAAATGACAGAGACTTTAGATGATAAAGTAAAACAAGTTTGGTTACAAGACATCCCTATGAAACGTGGTGGACGTCCGGAAGAAGTAGCTGATCTTTGTGTGTTCTTATCTTCTGATATGTCAACTTATATTACTGCTCAAACAATCCAATTAACTGGTGGTATGAAGAGCTAGTTTCAGGTAGAAATTTGATATTCTACAGACTGAAATATATGATATTGGGCTTCTCAAGATATTGAGAAGCCTTTTTTAATAATGTATCAACTAACAAATACTCTTAATTTTTTCTCTTTAAAGTAAACAGATAAAAACTATGAACTCTTTAATAAAGATATCTATTCTATTCTTCACTTTTCTATCTTCCCTTACCACCACTATTCTTGCTCAAGATTTAATGGAGGTACAATATAATTACAGAGATATTAGAGCAATCGAAAAAAGGCATGAAATACAAACGATTGAAAATAAAACAACTAAAATCAGAGTTGTTTTAGAAAAGGAAAATAAAAACCTTTTAGTTTCTTTAATCACAATCGATAAAAAAACAAATAAACTAACCACAAATCGTCTAAGTGGATATTATCATTTAAAAACTGCTCACTACATTGAAGGAAATTTAAAATACAATTTTGAAAAAGTCATTGAAGATTATCAAGGAAACTTTTGGGTGTTATCTTCTGTCTACTCTCCTAAAAGTCAAAAACTATATCGAAGATCCTTTGATACCAATACAGGAAAGTTAGGAACCAATATATTAATGTGCGAAAGAGAAATTCACGATTATGCTGGAAGAGCTGTAAAATATAAGGGTACTTATTTTTCTAATGTCAATTATCATTTTGTTCAATCAAAAAACAAACAGTTTTTTTCTATAGTAACTTATTTTTCTAATGCTAAATTAAAAAATACCAAAATGATGATTGATATTATAGATAAAAACTTTGATAACTATTGGAGTACAACAACTACACTTAATACATTTAATGATCAGGCCTATTACCAAAATCATGATCCATATAAATCTCCTTTCGAATTTAAAGATATATTAATTACCGGTAATGGGATTATTTTCGCCATGCATAAGGTTTATAACTCTGATAAAAGAAAAGATAAATTTTATATTCTTAAAGCTTTCAAAAAAGGAGAAAAAGAGCCTATCACACATTACATAAGACATGATGAAAAAAATATTCATGATTTAAGTATTACAATTAATAACTCAAATAATGTACTTGTCTCAGGTTTCTACAACACAAAGAAAAAATACAAGTCTGAAAAAATTGAAGGGTTGTATTTCCTCAATATCAATTCTGATGAAATGTCAATGATAACAGAAAGTTATACACCATTTAATCGAGATCAATTAAAATCTTTTTGGATACCATCAGTTCATCCGTTTGGTGATCAGAAAAAATTTAAATCCATCGTTAAAAATGCAACTTATAATTTCGATCATAACGAAGACTTTGTACTCGATAATTACTATTATACTTTAAAATTAATTCCACATGAAAATAACTCATTCTCATTAGTCTCTGAAACAATAATACCTCCATTAGTTGCTGAAAATCTTCAAATAATTAATATAAATGAATTCGGTAAAATCAATTGGATAAAATGTTTTAGGAAAAAAAATATCACAAAAAAAGAAGCTAGATTAGAAAAATTAGCCTATTCATCAACTATTTCTTCTTTATATCATAAACCTCATTCTTCAGTTTTTGAAATATTAGATCACGTTGTTATGATTTACAGAGAAGATAAAAAAGTCATATTAGGCATCGTAAACTCTAATGGTGAAACTCAATTTGACCTCATTTATGACAATGAAATAAAAAATGATTTATCAAAATATAGGATATATCCTGGTGAAATCACTCTAGCAAGTTATAACTCATTAATGGGGATTGCTTTCTATAACCAAAAAGAGGTAAAAGACGAAAAAGTTAAAATTCTTGACTATAAATTTAATCTCAAAAATCCTCAATAATATTTATTCAAGGCTTCTCATTTATTATGAGGGCCTTTTTTTGTTGTAGAGAGATTTTTATTGACAGATGAAGTAATCTTTGCAAAAAGATATTTTAAGTAATAAGTAATAGGTAATAACTAATAGGTTTTCTAATAGTTTGCTCCTCATTACGTTGTTTATGTTTTTCTTTTTAGGCAATTCTGTATACTACCTTATATCATTTAAGTAATTAGTCTTTTCACGAGGGGTTCCACTGCCTCGTTGGTGAAGATGGTCGCTTTTGGAGTATGGAAAAGAAAAGGCACTTCAAGAAAAGATAACTTTTTGTCGTTAGTTCGAGGGGTTTCACCACCTCTCTTATGATATGAAAGTCATCCCTATTAGTTATTAATTATAAGTTATTAGTTAAAAACGAGCATAAACTCAGCAACTCCTACCTACTACCTGCTACCTACTACCTACTACCTACTACCTACTACCTACTACCTAAAAATAAAAAACCCTAGGCAGATCAAACTACCTAGGGTACTCGCGATTTGGTGAGCGTGAGTTTTAGTATTAGCTCTGTTTTGGGAAGTGAGAGCTAAGTCTAAATATATATTTTAATTATTCACAAGTTTCACAATCGTCAACGTACTCAACTTCTGAGTCTACACCGTCAACTGTGTATTTAGAAACTACAACTTCGTCGTTTAATACGTTAGTGATAGTTACGTCGTTGTGAACGTCAAAACCTTTCTTAGCATTCATTACTTTGATGTTCTCGAAAGTACCTTTAGCACCTTCTCTTACTCTGAAAGCAGTAGTCTCACCAGCAACACCCATTACAGTTACGTTTTTAACTGTAGCATTAGAGTAAGGCTCAGCAGAGTTGTTTTTAGAGTTATTGTCGATTTCGAAAGCTTTATCGAATTCTCTTGAAGCATCGTGCTCAACCCAAAGGTTAGTTAGGTTACCAACGAAACCGTGCGCCCAGTCAAATGAGTCATCTTCGTTACCAGTAGAAACTAAGTTAGTACCGTTTACAGTACCACCGAACCACTCAAGTCCGTCATCAGTACCTTTCCAAGCTTGTAAGTTTTCTAAAACAGTACCGTTACCAACACCTGAGAAAGTAAATCCGTTGTGCTCAGACTCATCGTTGTACTTGTATCCAGTGTACTCAACACGAACATACTTTAACATACCTGAGTTATCAGCTGCATCGTTACCACCGTACTTAACATTAGAATCAACTTCTGGAGAAGCTTCACCGTTAGAATCACCGTTGTTAATTGGAGCATTACCATTAATAAGAACACCACCCCAAGCACCTGGCTGCTTTAACTCAGAAGTAAATACGATCATATCTTGAGCTGTACCAACTGCTTCAATTTTAGCACCTTTAAGTACCATTAAATAAGCACCTGATGCTTGATCATTTTCATTTTTAGCGAAAACATGAGTACCAGCAGCGATTTCTAAAGTCTTACCAGCAGGAACTTTAATAGCACCAGAGATAGATACATTACCTGTCCAGCTTAATTGATCATCAGTTAATTCACCTTCAGTTAAAACTAAATCGTAGCTACCTGGCTTTGCTTCACTTGTGTGATCTAAACCTACAGCAAAAGATAATTCACCTGCAACAGCACCTGTTCCTTGACCGTCAGCAACAATTTTAGCTGCTGCAATAGCTTGATCTTGTAATCTAACATCCGGCTGAGGAGTAGTCTTATTGTCGTCATTACTGTCACATGACATTACTGATGCTGCTAAAGCTGCAGCTACAATCGCAAATCTGAATTGCTTTTTCATAATAAAAAATGTAATTTTACCGCGTATTAAAAAGATTAATTTTTAGAGGGTTGGGATTTTTCCAACCCTCTTTTGTTTTTTGTTGGTTTAGAAACTGTATGTGAAACTAATTTTAGCCTCTACACCTCGTTTATAAGTTTCAACGACACCAGTTGTACCGTTTGTAAACTCTTGTTCTAAAGTGATATCTGGGTTCAACAAGTTTTTCATTGTTAAGTTCAATCCCATTTTCTCACCGATTCTATTCTTCCAAATGAAGTTCAACGTTCCGTAAGATCTTTCGTAAATATCACCTGCACCTTGAGCACCAGCTGCTGCTAAACGATCTCCAAATGTGTTATAAGTAACAGTGAAGATTGAAGTTACATTATCAGAGAATAAGTTCGCTTCGTGTGATGCATCAATGTTGATCATGTATGGAGAAGCTCCGAACATTGCTCTCTTTTTATTAGTGAACAAGCCTTCTGCATTTGATAAATCAGTTTCTGAAGTAAGTAACGTTAAGTTGGCACCTACTGTAGATCTGTTTAACCAATCTCCACCATTTTGGAATACATTTGATAACCTCTTGTTTACCTCAACTTCAATACCTGCAACAAAAGACTCACCTGCGTTTACATATTCAAACTCTGTAATTGCTGATGCTTTCGTGACTAATTCGATTGAGTTTTCGATTTTCTTACCAAATACACCAACTGAGAATAATTCACCACTGTTAGGGAAAATCTCATATTTCAAGTCAATGTTTGTTACTTGAGAGCTTTCTAGATCCGGGTTACCTACGATTTTCTGACCGTTAGCGTAAGTAAAACGGAATGGAATCAACTCTGACATCAATGGACGAATTAACGTTTGTGATGCTGCGAAACGAACATTTGATTTTTCGTTTACTGTATATTTTAAACCAAGTGATGGTAAAATATTATCTGTTTCTTTAGTGTTAATGATGTCTGGAGCATTTGGATCAGTTGTGTTTTCTTGCTTGTAAACCACTTCTTGATATCCTTTCTCATAACGAGCTCCAACATTCATTTTTAATTTTGATGGTACAATATCAAAACCATAATCAGCGTAGAAAGCGTTTACATTCTGAGTTGCTGAGAATTTTGTATCGTATCTAACGATTGGCTTATACTCTACAGATCCGTCTTCGAATGCATCATTCAATCCTGATTGAGGATCGTTGATATCTAACCTTGGTGCTCTACCTACAATACTTAATGTCGACATCCACCATTCGAAATCTCTTTGTTTAAAGAAAGAGTTATAACCAACAGAAATATTATGTCTATAAGTATCATTATTGTCGTTGTACTCACCAAATCCATAAGATGTTGCTAATTTGAAAGAATACGTATCCTCGTTCATATCAGACCAGAATCTATGTGAATCATCTGGAGCGTTAGCAAATAATCTACCTGAAGCGATATCACCTTCTGCATCATAATCTAAATCTCTGTAAGTAATCTGACGTCTATCAGGCTCTTGTGCATTTGATTTAGAATAACCACCACCCCAAGTTAATTTCAAACGATCATTCACACCGAATTTATGATCACCTACCAATTGGTGGATGTTTACAGTAGATTGTTCGTAAGTATTACGTGTTCTGAATACTGGCTCAGTTCTACCTAATTCTTCGTGCTTACCAAATAACTCTAAGTTTGAGTTAGAAGATTGGTTAATGAAGAAGTTATTGAAACTAACTGAGTTTTTATCGTTAATCTTAAAGAATAAGTTACCCATAGCAGTTGTCTTTGTGCTATACTCATATTCTTTAGAATCATATGCGTTAATTGTACTACCTTCTGCTCTGTATGTGTTTTTTACACCTTCGTAGATATTGTACTTATTATCGAATGAACCCGCAGCTATAAAACCTAAAGCCATTCCATTGTCGAACTCATAAAGATTACCACCAGATAATTTAACACCAATATTTGGCATTGCATTAATTGTTGATGGAGTATATGAGTTGTTGTAAGCATCAGGAACTTGTCTATCGTTCATCTCAGCTGGCAATGCTCTACCGTTTCCTGAGAAACCTAAGAATTCTGAATCACCATCTTGGAAAGTTCTAAATTCTTGTCCAGTTGCTTGAGTATTGTAAGCACCTGATAAACCTACATTAAAGAATCCTTCTTCAGGGTAATCTTTTGTTACTACGTCTACTGTAGCTCCTGCAAAGTCACCATAAAGAGCTGGATTAAATGTTTTATTGATATCGATGTTTCTTACGATATCTGAAGAAAATAAACCTAAGTCGATTACTTTCTTACCTGGATCTGTTGATGGAACTACTAAACCATTCACAGTTGCATTGTTATAACGGTCTCCTAAACCTCTAACAAACAAACCTTTTGATTCAACTTTTGTAATACCAGTAACATTTGTCACGGCATCTTCCACATCAGAAATTCCTTTAACAGACATTTCTTCAGCACCAATTGCTTGGATCATTACGTCTGCTTTTTGTCTTTCTACCATCAATGCTCCAGCAGATTCTGTGTTGGCCTTACCAACAATCTCTACTGCTTCTAATTCTTGAGCATCAATTGCAAGAGTTAAGTTTAATACAGTTTCTTGTCCCTCTACAACTGTAATCTCTTGCGTTGTTTTTTTGTATCCAATAAACGATGCAATCACATTGTACGTTCCTGCAGGAGCAGTAAATTGGAAATTACCAAATACATCTGATGATGCACCTGTTGTTGTTCCTTCTAGAGAAACACTTGCCCCGATAACCTCTTCACCGGTATCGGCATCTTTTACAGTACCTTTTACGATTCCCTTTTGCGCAAAAGTAGCTGCAGTAGTTAATAAGATGATAGCGAACGAAATAAGATATTTGTTCATTGTTAAATTAAATTCAATACTAAAACGTGTTACCAAATCACAGGTGCAAATGTATAGGGCGTTTGTTTTGTATTAATATCTAAATCTTAAACTATCTGTTAATTAAATTACCTTTAAAATTAACTCAATGTTACATAATTTGTGAAAATGTGTTATAAACAAAGAATAGAATCTTATCGGATTGTATTTTTTTTGCGATTCCGTAGTTTTGAGTAAAGATTTTAAACAAATAACTCTAATGTTAAGAAAAAGCCAACTTCAAATTTTACTACTACTTCTTGGAATTTTCATTTTAGGATGTGAATCGAAAAAAAGCGACAAATTTCAGGAACAAGAGTACGTAAAGAAAAAGGTAGTGAAGCGAACGATGCCTGAACTCAACGATGATAATGCCATTGAAGAGCTCACATGGTACGGTGAAGAAAACCAAGATTCCATCGTTTTATTATCGACTCGTTTAGGTGATATCAAAATCAAGCTATATAAAGATACTTGGAGACATCGCTCTTCTTTTATCATGTTAACCAAAAGAGGCTACTTTAATAACTCTGAGTTTTACAGAGTCGTACCTCAATTCATCGCCCAAGGAGGAGATACCGATGATCCAAAATTTAGAAAGAAAAAGAGATCATTCGGCAAATACCATTTACCCAACGAAATTTATCCTCAGAAACACATCCATAAAAGAGGTGCAGTTGCTGCGGCTAGAGAATACGATAATAACCCAAAAAGAGAATCAACACCATTCGACTTCTTTATCGTTCAAGGATATCCTGTCACCGACAATGAATTGGCGGCCTCTGAACAAGAAAACGGAGTGAAGTACAATGCCCAACAAAGAAAAATCTATAAAAAAATTGGTGGCACCCCTCACTTAGATGGCATGCACACCGTATTTGGAGAAGTAATAGAAGGTATGGACGTAGTGGATAAGATCTGTGCGGAGAAAACGGAAGGGGAATGGCCGTTGGAGATTGTGACGATACAAGCGAAAACAGTTATAAATTAAAAGTTAAAAATGAAAAATGAAAAACGTGAAATGTTACTCTAACGTGGAAGAGGGAAACTGTGTTCCATATGATTTTAGCTTTTACGTGAGAAATTAGAAGTTAGGAACTAGGAGTTAGGAGTTACCGAATTTACGCTCCTACCGTAAACACTAAAGCAACAACTTGTGGCATATTTAGATGGAGTGTAATCCACTTTAAAAATCACTTTTCACTCCTAAATTCCCGCGTTAGCTTAACTAACCACGTTTTTCATTTTTAACTTTTCATTTTTCATTTCCCCCAGCGGCAGCTGGAAGTAAAATATTTCTTAACCTATAGCCTCCTTATTAAATAGTATTTTTAATTTTACATTAGAGTGATGTATTCGCTCTTTTGTTTAATCAAGAACTTCATTGTTCTTTTTGATATTGAACTCCATGATTTTAAGTATAGATACTTCTACCACTGTTTGTTCGGTGGCATTACATACATTAGAAGGGGAACTGACCTCTTACTACGAACAACATATTGATAAATCGCACTCAGAATATCTGGCGGTGATGATCAAAAACTTGGTAGAGAATGCCAACTTGAAGATGAGCGACCTTAAAGGGGTGGCTGTTTCCGAAGGTCCGGGTTCTTATACAGGATTGAGAATTGGGGCGTCAACAGCAAAAGGTATTTGTTATACTTTGGATATTCCTTTAATGGGGATTAGTACTTTGGAGTCGATGGCACTTCAGGTGAGCGAATATGCTGAAGAAGGTGATATGATCTGCCCAATGTTGGATGCCCGAAGAATGGAAGTGTATACTGCTTTATATACTAAAGGTATGGAGGAGTTACTTTCGCCTCAACCAAAAATTATGGACGAAGAAAGTTTCAATGATGTGGAAGCTCGATTAGTCTATTTTGGTAATGGTGCTGAAAAATGTCTTCCTTTATTAGAAAACAGAAGTTCTAAGATAATTAAAGGTATTGTTCCTTCGGCCAAATATATTGGTGAGTTGGCTTTAGAAGAATATAAAAAAGAAGCTTTTAAAGATGTGGCTTATTGGGAGCCTGAATACTTAAAAGAATTCCAAGCAACTACTCCGAGAAAACGACTGTAGTTTTTTATTCATCCGTTTATAATGCTTCTATGAAATTTGCCGAGGTCTTATTACCTGTACCTATTCCAAAAAGTTTTTGCTATGCTATTCCACCTCAATTAGATCTTGAATTGGTGGTGGGACATCGTGTGCTTGTAGAATTTGGAAATAGAAAAATGTACACGGGTATTGTCTCGGAGATTCATCAAAAAGTACCGGAGAAATACGATCCTAAACCTATATTAGAAGTACTGGAGGTAGAACCTAGTGTCCTGCCTTCTCAGATAAAACTTTGGCAATGGGTGGCCGACTATTATATGTGTTCTATTGGCGAAGTCCTCAATGTAGCACTCCCATCAGGACTTAAACTAAGTAGTCAGTCATTTTTACAGATCCATCCTCATTTTATCGTCGAAGAAAATCTTGAGCGTTTGAACGATCGGGAATTTACTTTGATGAGCTATTTAGAGAAAGAACAAACCATTCCTTACACCCAAGTGGGTGAGATTCTGGAAATCAAGAGCCCTTATAAAACTATCAAGAATTTGATAGAAATGGAGGCTATTCTCTTGATAGAAAAAATTAAGGAAAAGTATAAACCTAAAATGGAAAAGAGGTTGAGGTTGGTGCAATACTATGCTGAACAACCTCATCTCGTAGACAAGCTTTTCGAACATCTAGCCAAAAAAACAAAACAAGAAGATGCACTTCTAAAGTACCTTTCTTTGGTGCCTATTCATGATGATCACCTTTTAAATTATCATGGGGTAAACAAAAGAGAGTTTCTTCATGTTGGTCGTCCCCTATCCCCTAGTTCGGTGGGAACAATGACCAAAAACGGCATATTTGAAGAGTTCGAAAGACAAGTTCCTCGATTTGAACTATCCGCAGCTGATAAAGTTCAACCTACACCAGTCTTATCTCCTGCTCAACAGGAATGTTTGGAAAAAACGATTCATGGTTTAAATGAAAAGAATGTCTGTTTGCTTCATGGTGTTACCGGAAGTGGAAAAACAGAAATCTATCTTCAGTTAATCAAAAGTGTTATTGATAATGGAGAACAGGCTTTATTCCTTATTCCTGAAATTGCTTTAACAAGTCAATTAGTAAGGCGATTGAAAGTCTATTTTGGTGACGTATTAGGGATTTATCACTCCAAATTTTCTGATAATGAAAGAGTAGAAACGTGGAAAGGCGTTCAAGAAGATCAATTTCAAGTCATTGTGGGAACAAGATCATCTATATTCTTACCCTTCACCGATCTTTCTTTAATTATTGTCGATGAAGAACACGATAGTTCATACAAAGCACACGACCCTGCCCCACGTTATCAAGGTAGAGATTTGGCTTTGGTATTGGCACATATGCATCATGCAAAAGTAGTTTTGGGATCAGCTACTCCTTCTTTGGAATCCTATTATTTGGCGGCTAAGAAAAAGTATGCTTATGCAGGGCTTCATGAACGTTTTGGAGATGCTCAATTGCCAGAAATCAAAATCATAGATATAAAAGAGAAGCGGAAGCAGAAGAAAATGATGGACGATTTTTCTGATGATCTGCTTCATGAACTCAATAATAATACAGAACAAGGCTATCAATCAATCTTATTCCAAAATAGAAGAGGTTATTCCCCTTACGTAACATGTGATGTATGTAATTGGGTGCCTTCTTGTCCAAGTTGTAATGTAAAACTCACTTATCATATTTATAGAAATGAGCTGAGATGCCATTATTGTGGACATAAAGAACACGTTCCTCATACTTGTGTTTCTTGTGGTTCTACCAATATGAAGACAGTAGGGTTGGGAACTCAGAAAATTGAGGAAGGATTAAAAACGCATTTAACTGATATTCGTGTGGGGCGTTTAGATCTGGATACCACGAGAAGAAAACATAGCTACGAACAAATACTCACTGATTTCGAAGAAGGCCACATTGATGTACTGGTAGGTACTCAGATGGTGACCAAAGGATTAGACTTCGGAAATGTACGATTAGTTGGTATTATTGATGCCGATTCTATGTTGTATTACCCCGACTTTAGAGCCCATGAAAGAGCCTTTCAATTACTTACACAGGTAAGTGGACGAGCAGGGCGTAGAGGAGAAACCGGAACTGTTATCTTACAAACCCATCAACCCAAAGAAACACTTTTTGCTAAAGTCGCTCGAAACGATTATCGCAATTTCTTTAGAAAAGAAATTAAGGATAGGGAACAATACCATTACCCACCTTACACGAGATTAATCAAATTAACTGTTCGAAGTGAGAAGCAAGATTTAACCAATCAAGCATCAGAAAAATTAGCTCGACTATTGGTCAATTGGTTAGGACAAAAACGTATCCTGGGACCTCAAGAACCAGGTATCAATAAAATTAGAAATTACTTCCTCTCAGAAATTCTGATCAAGTTAGAAAGAGAAGGAATAGACCTGAAAAAGGCAAAAGGGCTTATCCAAAAAGCCATTCTTCAACAAAAAGAAGAAAAGGCATTTAGTAGAGTTTGGGTGAGTATTGATGTAGATCCTCAATAAAAATAAAAGCTGCCCCAAAATTCAGGACAGCTTTGCTATTATTTGATTGTCTATCTAATTCTAATTGCTAGATGTTTTTGAGTTCAAAGAACTCTGATTTAATTACTCTACAATAAACTTCTTGGTCTGAGACTCTAATTCATTGTTGATTTTAATTAAATACAACCCTTTTTTAAGTTGATCAATTGGAACTACAGTTTTCGATTGATCTACCGGAATTGAAAGGATATTTTGTCCGTTGATGCTATAAATATTCATCACGCCATTCCCTACAAAAGTTTTAGCATCAATATTTATCAGAGTACTTGATGGATTTGGATAGATACTAAAATCCCTTGATAAGATATCATTGTCTAATGGCATTGCAGATATCAACTCTCTACCATAAGAAACTAAAGGAGCATTTATACTTGGAGAAGAAGTGATATTCACTAAATAATCTTCCACTTCACCGTAAGTAAATGTTTCACAAGGTGTAGATACGGATCCATACTTCATTGAAACTCTCATTCGGGTAGTTCCTAAAGAAGCTGTAGCAGGAATCGTTTGGGTCGATGTTAAAGTACCCGCACTACTTGATGATCCTTGTACAAAAAGTTCGTTAGCATCTTCGAAATCACCATCTCTGTTATAGTCAATCCAAATTGACCAATAAACAGTGTAAAGAGTATTATTATATCCAGCACTAAACGTGATGGTCTCACTTGCTCCTCTTGTAATTGTACCTGCAGAAAGATTGGTGTAATCACCATATCCTCCATCTTTTGAAGAAGAATTATTTAATCCTCCTACATTTACATTATCAATCCAGAAGTAAAAATCGTTGCTACCTGTAGACGAACAATATGATGTTGGAACACCTCCTCCTGATGATAAAGTAGTAAAGGAAACGATTGAAGAAAAGGCTGATGAGCCAGATGAACAGTTGGATGCCACCTGAAGATCATAAGACGTATTTTCCGTTAAACCCGTAAAAGACGCACTTGGATTGGTAGCCGTATAATCGCTCCAAGTTCCACCACTTTCTCTTAATCTTATTGTAAAATCGTTGGCTGCGGAAACATTATTCCAAGAAACGTCCACAGTTGAAGCTGTAATATTACTTACAGATAATCCTGTTGGCACATCACATACTTGAGGAGTTCCGCTATTTGAGATAATTACTTCATAATCCTCAACTTCACCATAACTAAATGTTTCACAGACAGTTTGAGTTCCATTATACTTCATAGACACTCTCATCTTAGTGGTAACATCACCTACTGTGGATGGAACTGTAATGCTTCCTGTTTGAGTTGTTTGACTTAAACCACCTGCATCAAAAGCTAATTCGTTGGCATCGTCAAAATCTCCATCACCGTTATAATCAATCCATATTTTCCAATATTCATTATAAGCTGTATTAGAAAAACCAGGTGATAATGAAACATTGTAGGTACTTCCCGCAGACATTGTTACAGATTTAGAAGAAGAAAAATCGTTATACCCTCCATTGGTTCCTGTAGTGTTTATCATATCACCAACAGTAACATTGGCAATCCATTCATAAGAGGCATCCGATCCTGCAGAAGAACAATAAGAAATCGTACCAAATTCACTTCCAACGCCAACAGCATACCATGCATTCGTTGTTTGCACTACTTCGTTAGAACCTGCTCCGTATAAATCTATAGCCGATTGAATAGAAAACGTTCTTGCATCAGCAAAAGTAGAAGTCGAAGTTAGGTAAACTGCCTCTGTACGATAGGCAATTTTAGCCGATTTTTCTATACCTATTGCTGAAACTGAGTAACTGCTTCCGATATCATTTGTACCATTTTTCCCAACTGTAAGAATATAAAACCAATGGTTTAATACGCCACTATTGGTATGTACTCCACAGTAATCATTATTTCTGGTAGGTGTTCCGCAGTTGGGATTTTGCCAATAAGAACCTCCATAAGTATCGGGTTGATTCTCAGAATTTGGATCACTCATCGAACGTAGTGCCTGACTCGTGGACCTTCTTTCAATATCCTCTCCGATTAACCAAATATCTTTTTCTGGAGCAGCAAAAGCTTCAACACAAGCGGCCCAAATATCAGAAAACCCTTCATTTAAAGCTCCAGATTCTCTTTGATAAACAAGATTAGCCGTTGTTTCACAGATAGCATGTCCTATTTCATGAGCAGCAACGTCTAAAGAAGTTAATGCGTCAAAATAAGTATCACTCCCATCTCCATAAGTCATTACTGATCCATTCCAGAATGCATTATCATAGGCATTATCAAAATGAACGTAACTTTTAATTTTAGCTCCGTTTCCATCCCAACTATCTCTGTTGTGTTCTGAAATAAAATAATCGTAAGTCATTTGTGCCCCCCAATGTGCATCAAATGCTGCATTATCTTTTTGAGCATTATTCCACTCTCCAGAAGTCCAATTATTATCACTGTCTACAAAATCTACAGCAGAGTTGTAGTTGGTACCAGTATTCATATCATACGTTTCAATACCACTGCCCCTAGTATAATCACGTAAACGATAACTACCGTTATAAGAATCTGTCTTCGAACTTTTTGAACCTGAATAGCGAGTCGCCAAAGTTCCATTCGCTTCTGCATGTTTTATAATCGGGTTGATATGAACCACTTTACCCGTAATAGCATCGATATAAATAAAAGACCTACTTAGGGGTTGTTCAGCATAGATATCAAACTTATATGCCAGCACAGGTTTCATTTTAAGTTCACGTTCTGTGGCTTCGTAATTTGGAACGATCACTAACTCTGCATTCGGATAGAATGTCGTTTGTTTTCCATTTGACATTTTTGAAGCCATTTCTTCTTGATTTGCAAGTTGCCACATATACTTTGATGCACCAACATGTTTTACGGCAAGACTCAAGGCTTCTTCTTCAGATATACTTGCTTCTACCGAAGGTATATCAATTTGTTTTACATAGTGAACAATTGAAAGAGGAGTTGTTCCCTTGAAGTTTAAGGTGTAACCTCCGTATTCAACTTTCACATTTTGATAATACTCTTGAAAACGACGATGGCTAATTCCAAGGTCGTCAACTTTCGTATCGATTTGTTTAAAAACAACGGGGGGTGTCAATTGTAGTTGTTGTCGTAATACGCTTTCAGTTTGTTGAAGAGAGATGTTTTTTCTTTGATTTGAATTGTCTTCAAAATTAATGAATTCTTGAGCATAGGAATTCATCATGGTGATCCCAATCAGGATCAGCATCATTAATTGCTTTTTCATTATTTATTTAAGTCAGTTATTGAATTGGTCTCACTATGTGAGCAATTTAAGGTTCTAGCAATCAGATAGAATGTCGTATAATAGCATTACAAAGATATCGAAGAAAATTTCACTTATACAAGTTTATAATAACATGCCAAATAGTCGCAAACAGCTATATCTTTATATAATCCAACTTTAAGATTATGCAATAGTTCAGAAAAATGTAAGGAATTTTGTTGAAACAAATGGGGGAATTTATGATGTTAATTTCACTTTAAGTACATTGTTATGCGTAATTAAGACATCATAATCTTTTAAATGTAACTATAGATTGTGCAATGATTTTTTTTCAAAAAAATAAAGTCACAAGATACTGAATCCGTGACTTTTGTAGATATATAAAGTTTCGATGTTAATTACTTACTAAATACTTCTTCTTTCCTGTATTGGATTTGAAGTTCCAACATGCATGATGCACAAAGGCAATCATCATATTCTTTTCTCATTCTCTGAGTTTCCTCATAGGTCATTTTTACCTCGTAGCATTGACATTGAGTGATGTTCCCGACTTTACATTCAAAATCTTTTTTACAACGCTGGCAAGTTTTGATTTCGTGTGAAGGCATTTTCGTCTAATTTAAATTGAAAAACAGGTTCTCGATAAATTGTTGTGTCAATAAAATGCAGGTGTCAATTGTTTCTTAAATATACGATATTATCTATACATTTCTGTTAAGTCTCCTAACAAGATTATACAAAACAAGATAATTTGGTATCCTTTATCAATTGTTACAAATAGATTAATGACACTTCATTTCTACCTGTTCCATTGGCTTTTCGGCCAACTCTTTAGAAGATTCATGAATGTTATAAGCACGCATCATCAACAATGCACCCATCGCTAAAAAAAGAACAGGATATATCTTCTTCACTTTGGACCTTACCTTAGCTTCTAGGAACTGACCAGCTACAGCCACGCCAAACATCATAGGAATTGTACCCATTCCGAATGCAATCATGTAACTCATTCCTTCAAAGGCATTTCCTGTAGATAATGCAGCAATCATTGCCATGTACACCAACCCACATGGTAAAAAGCCATTCAATACACCTATGGTAAAGAAGTTATACCATTTAGCGTCCCTCATAAATTTACCTAGCTGCTTTCTAATCCATTGGAACCAACCACCCAAGAAAGGCACCATGTTTAGCAACTTATCTGGATTGATGGCAAAAATTCCAAAGGCAATCATCATAACAGCTAAAAATACTGTTAGATATACCTGATACCCTACCAACCAAGATAAACCATGGCCAATAAGACCCGCAATTGCTCCCAAGAAGCCATAGGTCATTGCCCTACCTAAATTGTAAAGAAGTCTGTCTAAGAAAAGTTTAGGTCCGCTTGTTTGACCTCCTTGAATCGCTAACGCAATAGGACCGCACATACCTAAACAGTGGAAACTGCCTGCAAAGCCTAGTCCTAATGCCGTTAAATATAACTCGTTCATATCCTATGTATTAATTGATCTTAAATGACCAAAGACTTTTCATATAGGTAGTCTACACCTTTAGAAGTGAAGGTTAATTTGATGATCCAACGTCCTTTCACCATACGGCTAGCATCAATCGCTTGTGCATTAGCCTCGTTTAATTTTAATGGTGCATTAAAGTCTAAACGACTATCTGATGGACGAAAGAAACGAATGTTCCCTTCTATATCTTGAATATCCTGTGGCAAAATGAAATCGATATTACCATCTGCCTTATTTAATGTGATGATTGGCTCAGCAGACAACAACTTGATATTGTCTTTTTGTCGTTGCTGCACCTCATACAATTGTTCCTCGGCATAATATTGTTTGGAAACCATATTTACCGGTACTTGAAACATTTTGATGACCATTGAAATAATAAATACACCAAAAATAACAAATACTACTACAACACTTTTCCCCCAATGTACTTTCATCTTAATTACGCTTTTTAGCTGGCCCCATAAAATTGGTCGATACCTCGTCAATTATCTGGTCACCATTCATTATTTGAAGTTTTATTTCATTCTTTCTTCCATCCAATTCACTTGGTGGAATTTCAATAAAGAAAGCACCGTCGAGCTTTCCTTCTTGTTTCAATATCATTTGACCACCTGCAATAGTGATTTTACCTTCTCGCTCAACCAACTTCACCGATAAGTCGTTATAATCTACATTGCTTTTATTGATGATATTTAAAGTATATAAATTTCTAATATCACCATTATCGGCTTTTTGATACAACATGCCTGGAGCTCTTAAAACCGTAGTTTCTATATCGTTTCTTGTCGTTAAAGCAAATACTACTGCCACCACCAATATGGTTAATACAGCTGTATAAGCTTTTATTCTTGTGGTAAACTTAAATGGTTTTCCTTTTTCGATATCATTAGCTGAGGCAAAACGGATAAGTCCTCTTGGCTTATCAATCTTATCCATTACTTCATCACAAGCATCGATACAAGCAGTACAGTTTACACATTCCAATTGAGTACCATTTCTGATATCAATACCGGTAGGACAAACGTGTACACAAAGTTTACAATCGATACAATCACCTTGAGGTTGTTCTTCAGAAGCAGAGGCATTCACATCTGCTAATGTCATTTTTCTAACTTCCTCTTCTTTTGGCTTTTCTTCCTTCTTAATCTCAGGAAGTGGTGCAGGTGTTGGTCGTTTTGGCTTTACTCTACTCACAATCGGCTTTACTGCTTCTTGTTGAGATCCACAACCTCCACATCCAGATGTTGCTCTCTTCTGTTTCTTAAGTTTTCCTCTTGGTTCACCCCTAACGTGATCATAAGAAATTACGATGGAATCTTTATCCAAAAATACACCTTGCAAACGTCCGTAAGGACAAACTTGAGTACATGCTTGTTCTCTGAATTTTGCAAAAACGAAATAGAAGATCCCTGCAAAGCCAATATGTGCCAAAAAGACTGGCCAGTTTTCAGCAGGTTTATTTTTCACCATATGAATCAGTTCATCTCCTCCTACGATATAACCTAAAACCATATTGGCTATGGCTAAAGAGAAAACGATAAAAATGGTATGCTTAGAAATCTTTTTAATGTATTTCTCCCTTGTCCAAGGGCCATTATCCAATTTTCTTTTCTGATTCGCATCTCCCTCAATCCAATATTCGATTCTTCTAAAGATCATTTCCATAAAAACGGTCTGAGGACAGGTCCATCCACACCATACACGTCCATAAACTACCGTAAACAATACGATAAATATGACGAGGGAAATCATGATCAATACAAAAATGAAGAAGTCTTGAGGAACAAAAAGTTGTCCGAAAATGACAAACTTTCTTTCTAGAATATTCATCATAAAGAAAGGCTGTCCGTTGATCTTAAGGAAAGGTCCAACAAAAAAGAAGGCTACTAAAATGTAGGCTACCCACTTTCTTGCATTATAATATCTCCCACTTGGCTTCTTTGGGTAAAGCCAAATCCTTTTACCTTGTGAATCTACAGTAGATATACTGTCTCTGAATGAATCCGGCGATTGGGAGTGTAAATCCTTTCTCATGATCAGACGTGCTTATTTATGATGAAGATCTTTATCCAATAGTCTTTTCTATTGGTTAGGTTTTATATCATCAATTTACACAATATTCTTATATATGATGATATATTGATATTTAATAAAGACAAAAAGGGTAATCTAAATAGACTACCCTCTTCTATATTAAAATGTTTTATTCTGCAGCTACTTTATCACCTTGAGGTGCTTTAGCGTTCGGAGGGTTAGTTCCTTGTAAGCTCAAAATATAACTAGATACTTGCGACATTTGTTGAGGAGTCAACTTAGATTCCCAAGCCAACATACCTTTCTCCGTCACACCGTATTTAATTGTTTTGAAAATACTTGCAACATCACCACCGTGCAACCAGTATTCGTCAGTTAGGTTTGGACCTACACCACCCTCACCGGCACCACCGTGACAAGCTTTACAGTTACCATCAAATACTTTTTTACCAGCTGATAAATCGCCAGCATCAGTAGAAACGGCAACGTTAGTTTCATCAATTGAATTTGCCATAGTTGCTAAGTAGGCTTTCTTAGCTGCTTCTGCATCTTCCATTGTTTGGTGATATTCTGCAATAGATACAGGTTCTGCATCCGACTCTGCCCACCAGTGATAAACACCTAAATAAACAAAACCACTCAAGATACAGATGTAGAACATTGCTTTCCACCAAGGTGGAAGATCGTTATCTAATTCTTGGATACCATCGTAATTGTGGTCCATTAAGATATCTTTTTCCAATGCCATTGGCTTGGCACCTTGAAGCTTTTGCCAGAAGAATTGCCACCAGCCAGTTTCTCCAGCTTTTTCGAATGCTAATTCTTCTTCTGTTTTAGGCATTGATTGTAAGCTTTGTCTTACAACATAAAGTAAACCTAAAGCAACGATCATTATTGCAATGAAAAGTAATCCTAAGATGGTTACTAGAATAAACAACAATGTATCGAAATTATCCACACCGTAGATCAGTTGATCTCCGGCAGCGAATGCTGAATGACCTGTAAGTGCCATCAGTACCATCGCCATTATTTTTTTATTTGCAGATTTCATGTTTCAAATAGTTTGAAAATCAATACAAGTAACAGTTATTGATTTGTTTGTTTTTTTGTCACAACCACTGTATAAAACACCAAAGCCAATACTAGGAAGATCAAGAAAAATACTACGATAGCAAATCCTAATAATGTAATTGCCCACTCGCTAGCATTCATAGAGTTTAGCATACTCTGTGTACCAGATTGAGCGAATGCGCCTGAAGCGTTGAATAAAATCATGCCTAGGATCATCACCATAGACATTAAATGTTTCGAAAGTCTACTTAAATTCATTTGTGCTGTTATTTTCGGTGTCTTCATCAAGATCTAAAGGCATACTAGATAGTTCTGCTACTTCATCTTTTTTCATACTGAAAGCATAAATACTCCAGGCAACGAAAAAAGTGAAAAAGATAAGTATTCCAATCACTGGAAATATCTCAACATCTTCTATAGATCTTAGTACATCTTTATACATAACAAGGGTTGATTTGGAAGGTGACTCTTACAAGCCACCTTCACTATAAATTATTTTAAAGGAACACTTGATGCTTTACCAGCGTCGATACCTAATCTTTGTAGGTAAGCAATTAGTGCTACGATTTCTTTTCTAGAATCAGTTTCAGAACCGTCATTGATTAAGCTTTCAACGATTTCGTCAGCTTGCTTATCAAGGTCTGCCACTGCTTTGTCCTCATAACCTTCTTCGTATGGAACACCCAAGTTTCTCATTAATGAGATTTGAGCAGGAACATCATCAACATTGATGTCGTCGTCCAATAACCAAGGGTAAGATGGCATGATAGAACCTGGTGACATTGAACCTGGATCTAACATGTGGTTGTAGTGCCATGAATCTGGATACTTACCACCAACTCTTGCTAAATCTGGACCAGTACGTTTCGATCCCCATTGGAATGGATGATCATAAACAAACTCACCAGACTTAGAATAATCGCCATAACGTTCAGTTTCCGAACGGAAAGGACGAATCATTTGAGAGTGACATAAGTAACATCCTTCACGGATATAGATATCACGACCTTTTAATTCTAGTGGGGTGTAAGGTTGAACAGTAGAGATCGTTGGTGTATTTGATTTCACAAAATACGTAGGTAAGAATTCTACCAAACCACCAATTGAGATAGCAATTAATGAGAAGATCGTCATTTGAATTGGACGAGCCTCGATCCATTCGTGCCATCTTTTTATCTTATGACCACCTTGTAATGCTGGAGCAGAAGCTTCTTCTTCTTTCAATAAAGAACCAGAAGCAGCAGTCATGTAGTAGTTGTAAACGGCTACTAAAGCACCAACAACATACAATAGACCACCAAAAGCTCTAAGCTCATACATGTGGATAATTTGTGTAACTGTTTCTAAGAAGTTAGGATACTTCAAGAATCCTTCTGGAGTAAAGTCTTTCCACATTAATGACTGTGTAAGACCTGCCCAATACATTGGAATTACATAGAATACAATACCTAATGTACCTAACCAGAAGTGAACGTTCGCCAATTTAAGCGAGTGTAATTTTGTTCTGTACATTTTCGGGAACAACCAGTATAACATACCGAATGTTAAGAAACCGTTCCATCCTAATGCACCAACGTGAACGTGAGCAATTGTCCAGTCAGTATAGTGAGTAATTGCGTTTACGTTTTTGAAAGACAACATTGGACCTTCAAAAGTAGCCATACCATAAGCAGTAAGTGCTACTACCATAAACTTCAATACTGGTTCTGTACGCACTTTGTCCCAAACACCTCTAAGTGTCAATAGACCGTTCAACATACCACCCCATGATGGAGCAATCAACATTACTGAGAATACAGTACCTAATGATTGTGCCCAGTCGGGTAATGCAGTATATAATAAGTGGTGAGGACCTGCCCAAATGTAGATAAAGATTAATGACCAGAAGTGGATAATCGATAATCTATATGAGTATACCGGACGATTCGCTGCTTTAGGAACGAAGTAGTACATTAAACCTAAGTAAGGAGTAGTTAAGAAGAATGCTACTGCATTGTGACCATACCACCACTGAACTAAGGCGTCTTGTACACCTGCAAACACAGAGTAAGAGTTGAATAACGATAAAGGTAAAGCTAAAGAGTTTACAATATGAAGTACCGCTACAGTAACGAAAGTGGCAATGTAGAACCAAATTGCTACGTATAAGTGGCGTTCACGACGTTTGATCATCGTCATGATCATATTTAAACCAAATACTACCCAGATTACTGCAATTGCAATATCAATTGGCCATTCTAATTCTGCATATTCTTTACCTTGAGTAAAACCTAAAGGAAGAGTAATTAAAGCGGAAAGAATAATCAATTGCCATCCCCAGAAATGTATCTTACCAAGTAGGTCGCTGTACATTCTAGCTTTTAACAATCGAGGTAATGAGTAATAGATACCTGCAAACATACCGTTACCTACGAAAGCGAAGATAACTGCATTTGTATGAAGCGGTCTAAGTCTACCAAATGTTAACCAGGCTTGTTCGCCTATATTAAAGATAGGGTTTGCGAGTTGTAATGCTACTAAAAGTCCCACTACCATACCGGCTACCCCCCAAAACATTGTCGCGATTGCGAAATTCTTTACAATCACGTTATCGTACGAGAAATGCTCAAGATTGCTCGTCGTCTCCGGTTTGTGTTGCTGTTCTTTGTCGATCATCGTCTTCGAATAATATTCGGATGCTTGGAGTGTAAGTATCTTCGTACTGATTGGACTTTACAGACCAGATAAACACACCTAAAAAGATTAAGGCGACTACCAGACTAATTCCTATCAATACTATGATTGCACTCATGGATATATAAAATGTATAAAATAAAAGAGTTCTAATATTATTACGCAAAGATAATTGTCATTTCAACGGGTGCAACATGACGGATGTCAATAGTTTTTACTGACTTTGATCATCATTTTCAATTGTGTTCATTTAGTGATGGGTGTTTACTAAACAAAGTAGTTATGTCCTACCGTTTATTTCATTTAACTTATGCGTATCTCTACATAAAACTAAAAATTTACATTAATTAAAAAAGTGATTAATCGCATCTTTAGGTTTTTTATCTTTGTATATGATTAGATTTTTTGGAATATCACTTATTCTCCTAATATTAATAGGCCTATTACCTGCAAATATCTTCCCTCTAGCGTTTGTAATATCACTTGGAACGCCTATCTATTTGCTACTTTTGGTTGTTTCGACTTTGATTGAATTATTTCAACAAAAAAGACATTTTAAAAAGTTTTTTTTATTGTATATAACTGTTATTATCTGTAAATCAGACCTTTCTTTATTAATGAATATTAGTTCACAAAAGGAAGCTGATTTCTCTGTAATGAGTTATAATGTCTCTGTTTTTAACACCTATCAGTATCTAAATCAAGATTATAAAGAATCGAAAGGAATGATTGACTGGATTCTAAAGGATGATACTGACATTTACTGTTTTCAGGAATATTATAATTGTGATACTTTATTAAAAAAGTCTAACCCTGACAGTTTATTTCAACTCAACCGTAAGCTAACTGATATCAAAAAACTACATGTTTATGCACCTCCTTTTCTTACCAATCATATAGGGGCCACTTTTGGTTTAGGGATCGCATCTAAGTTTCCAATTATCGACCAAGGGTACTTAAAGTTTAATAAAAAAGTGAGTGGAGTAACCAATGGAATTATATGGGTGGATGTTGTCAATGATTCATCAGACACTTTAAGAATTGTCAATTTCCATTTGCAATCCCTAGCTATTGATAACGGAAATAAGACCAACGAATCCTTTATTGAAAAGGGAATCAATATCTTTAAAAAAGTATATCATTCGTCATTAAAAAGAGAAGAGCAAGTAGCCCAATTAAATAGCTTGATAAAAAACTGCAAATACCCTTATATTTTATGTGGAGATGCCAACTCTTTACCATATAGTAATGCTTACTTTAACCTAAAAAAATATACGAAAGATTCTCATTTCACAGGAGATTACGGTTGGTCGTTTACGCACAGGGACTTACCTATTAGAATAGATTACACTTTTTTTGATCATCAAAGACTAGAAAACACCCATACAGAAGTACTTAAATCCAATACGTATTCTGATCATCTTCCTTTAAAAAGTTATTTTAAGTGGGTTTCTGAATAGATTTATCCTCAATTTATTGATCACTGACTACGCAACGTTTACTTTTACGGTCATAAATTATTTATCTAACCATAAATAAAAACGAAATGAAAAAAACAATCCTGATAGCAGGTTTGGCCATGGGAGCTACATTGTTTAGTGGATGTTCCCAAGAACAAAAGAAAGAAGAGAAAAAAGTAGTTACCGTTCCAAAGGTGAGCAATTTGGTAGATTATACGGACTTCACACTTACTTCAGACATCAAGCATTTAGATAAAAACCAGCGTTTGATGATCAAAAAAATGATCGAGGTAAGTAAGATTATGGATAACCTTTTCTGGAAACAGGCTTACGGCGATAAAGAATCATTTATTTCATCTTTAAAAACTGATGAATTAAAAAGATATGCTGAGGTAAACTACGGTCCATGGGATAGGCTTCAAGATAATAAACCATTTATTGATGGTATCTCTAAGAAACCAATTGGAGCGAATTTCTATCCTCAAGATATGACCAAGGAGGAGTTCAACGCACTTAGTAATCAAGATAAAAATAGTCTATATACTGTTATTAGAAGGGATGTTAGAGGCGAACTAAAAGTAGTACCTTACTCGAAGGAGTATAGAATCGAATTAGAAAAAGCGTCTAGCCTTTTAATGGAATGTTCTGATTTAGCGAAAGACCCTGGTTTAAAGAAATACCTTAAATTAAGAGCAAACGCTTTCTTATCGAACGATTACCTTGCTTCTGATATGGCTTGGATGGACATGAAAGAAAATCCAATCGATTTTGTGGTGGGTCCTATCGAAAACTACGAAGACAAATTATTTGGTTATAAAACCTCTTTTGAAGCTTATGTCTTAATCAAAGATATGGAGTGGTCGAAGAAATTAGCAAAATTTGCTTCTTTCCTACCTGAACTTCAAAAAGGACTTCCTTGTGAGCGTAAATACAAAATCGAAACTCCAGGTACCGACTCTCAGTTAAACGCCTACGATGTGGTGTACTATGCTGGTGATTGTAATGCTGGTTCAAAAACAATTGCGATCAACCTTCCTAATGACGAAAGAGTGCAGGAACAAAAAGGGTCAAGAAGATTGCAATTGAAAAACGCCATGCGTGCGAAGTACGAAAAAATTCTAGTTCCTATTTCAGAAGTATTGATCGATCCTTCTCAAAGAAAACACATTACTTTCGATGCATTCTTTGCTAACACTATGTTCCATGAAGTGGCACACGGGTTGGGTATCAAAGAAACAATTAATGGAAAAGGTACTGTAAGAAAAGCGCTAAAAGAACATGCTTCAGCTTTAGAAGAAGGAAAAGCAGATATCTTGGGTCTATACATGGTTTCTCAACTTCATAAAAAAGGAGAAATTAAAGGTAACATGAAAGACTACTACACTACTTTCCTTGCTGGTATCTTCCGTTCGGTACGTTTTGGTGCAGCATCAGCACACGGTGTAGCAAACATGATCCGTTTCAATTTCTTTAAAGAACATGGTGCTTTTGAATACGACGAAGCTTCGGGATTCTATAAAGTGAATTATCCTAAAATGGAACAAGCAATGAACGACCTTTCTGCAATCATTCTAAAACTTCAAGGTGATGGTGATTACGAAGGTGTTTCTAAACTTGTACAAGAAAAAGGTAAGATTACACTAGATCTTCAGAAAGATCTTGATAAGATTGATGATGCAAACATCCCTACTGATGTCATCTTCAACCAAGGTGTAGAAGTTTTAGGACTATAATACTTTTGTATTTTTAGAAGTCATTTGATGTAAAACATCGACTGAAGGCTGATTTAAGAGATAAATTCCAATAAAATGAATTTTCTTTTACATCAGCCTTCTTTTTTTTAGGCTCATAATGAATACCTTAAAGTGTATTTGATTTTTTTTATTGATCCGTATTTGCATAAAAAAGATCTACCTATTAATATTGCAACGTCTTAAAGACACACGGGCATAGCTCAGCTGGTAGAGTTACGGTCTCCAAAACCGCAGGTCGTGGGTTCGAATCCTACTGCCCGTGCTAACCGCAAAATCTTAACAGGTTTTGCGGTTTTTTTTTATCAAAATTTTAAATTGATCTCGAAAACCATTTTTGATCATCAAACAGTAGTATAATGAGATATTTTGTTGAAATCGCTTACCTAGGTACCAACTATCACGGATGGCAAGTACAACCAAATGCCACTACCGTACAAGGCGAGTTGGATTTTGTCCTCAGCAAATTATTACGTCAAGAAATAAATACTATTGGAAGCGGTCGTACAGATACCGGCGTTCACTGTGCACAACAATACGCTCAATTTGATCATCCCGATGATTTAAATGGCAAAAACATTCTTCACCGAATCAATTCATTTTTACCTAATGATATTGCCGTAAAAAGCCTTTGGGAGGTAAAAGAAGATGCACACGCACGATTTGATGCCACTAAAAGAAGTTACCGCTACGATATTTGTCTTGAAAAATCCCCTTTCAAACAAGGTCTCGTTTGGCAATACTTCAGAAAACCTGATTTTGATAAACTTCAAGAAGCTGCCAAAGTACTTTTAGAATTCGAAGATTTCACTGCCTTCTCTAAAATGCACGCCGATGTAAATACCCATATTTGCGATATCATGTCGACACATTGGACCAAAGAAGGAAATAACCTTTCTTTCCACATCACCGCTAACCGTTTCCTTCGAGGGATGATCCGTATTATCGTAGGCAACATGATGGAAGTGGGCATGGGTAGAATGACTGTGGACTACATGAGAGAAACACTCGCATTAAAAGATAGAAAAAGAGCCGCAAAACATCTGGCTCCAGGTCAGGGACTGTTTTTGTCTGAGGTGATTTATCCTGAAGAGACGTTCGTTAGGGAAATTAGGGATTAGGTAGCAGGTAGCAGGTAGCAGGTAGCAGGTAGCAGGTAGCAGGTAGCAAAATTAACGCTTGTTTTTAATTAGAAATTAGGAGGGAGAAATTAGGAGTTACTAAATTGACGCTCGTTATTTTTTAGGTAATAACTAATAGGGAATAAATTTTTGCCATAAAGTATCAAAAGCCCCTTAATTTATTCCTTGGTTTATTTTTTTAAGTAAGAGGGAAATAATATAAGGTAATGTTATAATAGACTAGCTTCAACAAAACTATTTAGAACTTCTAACCAAATGTTTCAACTTTAGCCCATTTTTAAATTAACCAAATTAAGGTTTGAGGTATTTTTTCTCAGTTGTATTAATAAATTATAAATATCTAACTGATGACTTATTTCAATCTTAAAAAAACTTATAGGCCAACTTCTAAGGTTGAACTTCTAGTGTGCCTTGTTTACATTGACATAACAGAAATTACTATTTAATGATAAAAGCAAACATTAAAATCATTAATCCTTCTTCAATAAAACTAATATTATGAGAAATCTAATTACCACTCTATCCTTATTATTAATATTCTCAGCTTGTCATCAAAAAAACTCTGATGGACAAATATTAATGGATTTAGGAATGATGGATTTAGAAATGATGGATGAAGATATAACAATACCTACCTCTATTTCTGACAACTCATCACCTTTACCTCAAAAAGATGGAGTCCAAAAAAAGATCATTAAAGATGGTAAAATTGCAATTGAAGTTTTTGATTTAGAAAAGACAAAATCAAAAATTGATGTTCTTGTAAAAAATAATAATGCTTATTACGAGCAAGAAGATTTAAGAAATGACGAATGGACAAATTCATATGAGCTAAAAATTAGAATACCTGGTCATCAATTCGAAACGTTCTTAAGTCAGGTTGAGCAAGGAAATGGAAAAATCACCTATAAAAATATTAAAGCAAGAGATGTTACAGATCAATTTATTGACATTGAAACACGACTAAAGAATAAAAGAAATTACCTTAAGAAGTATAACGACTTACTTAAAAAGGCTCAAACAGTAAAAGAAATCTTAGAAATTGAAGAAAAAATCAGAAAGCTAGAAGAGGAAATTGAAAGCCAAACTGGTCGTTTAAATTACTTAAGTGATTTGGTTGCTTATAGTACTTTAGATCTCACTTTAGAAAAACCTGGTTTTACTCAATACAAAACACAACAAAGAGATAGTTTCTTGAATAGAATCAAATATGCTTTTTCAAATGGTTGGATTACTTTTATTGATTTTATTGTCTATATGTTTAAGCTTTGGCCATTTTTTATTCTATTAGGTTTTATCATTTATGGATGGAGAAAATATAAAGCCAAGAAAAAGAAAAACTCCTAACTCCTCGCTCCTAATTCCTAACTCTTCTAGTTTCGAGCGTAAATTAATCACCTCCCACCTGTTACTTATTACTAACCTTCAAGTATCACCCTTTTCGCCTTGAACCCATAGCGTTCGTAAAAACGAAGCACTCTTTCATTTTCAATGCCTACTGCTAACTTTTTTCGAATAACTCCTTTATAATTAAACCAATTTAAGGCCTCCTCAAGTAAAGCACCTCCTATTCCATCACTTCGAAGGTCTTCTCTAACAAATAAAGAATCAACTTCTCCGCAAGTAGGTTCTAGCTTTTGTAGAGATGCTACTAAATAGCCGACAGGCTGATTTTCTGATACGGCAATTAATACAATCATATCACAAGCCTTATCACGAAGTTTGGTTTTTCTACGGTTCCAATCGGCATCCGTTGGTTCATGAACTGTATGATGCCTCATTGTATGATGATAGGCATATAATTTTTTCCATAATGGGGCAATGCGATCTATTTCTGAAACATCGCATAAACTAATTGTATAATCGATTTCTGTCTTAGGTTCCATTCCATTTAGTGTTTATTGTGCTAGTTGTTAGGCATAAAAAAACCTCTTGTCTCAAAGATACTTGATACAAGAGGTTTATTTTATGAAGTTTATAATCTAAATAAGGTAATCTAGATTACTTTTTGTACATCACTTTCTTTACCGCTTCTACTGTACGTGCAACGTTAGGAAGAATTTCTTCGATTAATGTTGGTGCGTAAGGAAGTGGAACGTCTTTAGATGCTACTCTTACCACTGGAGAATCCAAGTGATCGAATGCATGCAATTGTACGTGGTGAGAAATCTCAGATGAGATTGACGCTAATGGCCAAGCTTCCTCAACAACTACAAGACGGTTTGTTTTCTTCACTGAAGTAAGGATCGCATCATAATCGATTGGTCTTACAGTACGTAAGTCGATTACTTCAACTGAGATACCTGCTGCTTCTAACTCTTCTGCCGCTTTAGTGATTACGTGAACCATTTTACCAAAAGATACCAAAGTAACATCTGTACCTTCTGAAATTACGTTCGCAACCCCTAATGGAATAATGTATTCGCTTTCAGGAACTTCTCCCTTATCAGCATACATTACTTCTGATTCCATAAAAATAACAGGATCGTTATCTCTAATCGATGCTTTAAGAAGACCTTTTGCATCATATGGATTTGAAGGAACTACTACTTTCAAACCTGGAGTGTTAGCATACCAGTTTTCAAAGTTTTGGGAGTGCTGAGCTCCTAATTGACCAGCGTTACCAGTTGGACCACGGAATACCATTGGTGCCGAATATTGTCCTCCAGACATCGAAAGAATTTTCGCTGCACTGTTAATTACTTGGTCAATTGCTACCAAAGAGAAGTTGAAAGTCATGAATTCAACAATTGGACGTGTACCGTTCATGGCAGCACCAACGCCAATACCTGCGAAACCAAGTTCTGCAATCGGAGTGTCAATCACACGATCAGGACCGAACTCGTCTAACATACCTTGAGTTACTTTATAGGCACCATTGTATTCAGCAACCTCCTCACCCATGATAAATACATCTTTATCACGACGCATTTCCTCTTGCATCGCCTCTCTAAGGGCTTCTCTGAATTGTATTTCTCTCATTACTTATTAAAAGTTCTGCTAATTATATCAGTATTTTCGTTTTCGGATGCCAAGATAATAAGTTTTCATCTATTTTTTAATAGGATAGTGCAAAAGGTTTTAGTGAAAAAAGAACATATATCATTAAAAGTTGATAATTGATCCCCGATTCAGCCAAAATTTATAAAATTAAAGACTTTTTGACGCTAATTCTTGTATTTTCGTTGAGAACAAAAAAACAACATTATTTAATATGATTAAACCAATTTATTCTCCATCACAGGATCGATACGAAAAAATTTTTTATCGTAAATGTGGAGACAGTGGATTAAAACTTCCTATCCTATCTTTAGGAATGTGGCACAATTTCGGTAATCATGATAGCTTCGAAAATGCAACAGAAATTGCCACCACTGCTTTTGATAACGGCATCACTCATTTTGACTTAGCAAACAATTACGGACCTCCATATGGTTCTGCAGAAGAAAATTTTGGCCGAATTTTAAAACAAAACTTTCTCCCTTACAGAGATGAACTACTTATAAGTAGTAAAGCAGGATACGATATGTGGCCTGGACCGTATGGTATTGGTGGATCAAGAAAGTATATTATTTCGAGCTGCGACCAAAGCTTAAAAAGAATGGGTCTCGAGTATGTTGATATCTTCTATTCTCATCGATTCGATCCTGAAACCCCATTGGAAGAAACTGTCTTGGCTTTAGATCAATTAGTTAAGTCTGGTAAAGCATTATATATAGGGATATCAAGATATGATCCTGATCAAACGGAAAAGGCTGTTCAACTATTCAAAGAATTAAAGACACCTTTTATCATTCATCAATGTAGATACTCACTTTTAGATCGTTCTCCAGAAGAAGGAGTATTTGATAAATTGGCGGAACATAAAAAAGGTGCCATCGTTTTCTCTCCTCTTGCCCAAGGAATGCTAACAAATAAATACTTAAATGGTATTCCAGAAAAAAGTCGAATGGCCAATGAAAATAAAATCCACCTCAATAAAGAACAGCTGACTGACAATGTATTATATAAAGTGAAAGCTTTGAATGAGATGGCTGTAAGCAGAGGACAAACGTTAGCTCAAATGTCATTGGCTTGGTTGGTTAGAAACGAAAGTGTGACTTCTGTATTAGTAGGTGCAAGTCGCAAAGAACAACTTCTTGATAGTATTGGCTGCCTGAATAATATTGAGTTTAGTTCGGAGGAATTGAATAAAATTGATCAGATAGTGCTTTAGCAGCTCTCACATCCCTTTTTATAGCCCACGATCGAAATCGTGGGCAAACCAAAAAACACCACACTTGAACAAAACAGGATATTTTTTGAAAACTAAAGTATAATCTACCTATCTGTTATCATCGTTTTATATCATTGAATTAAGACTAATACATGATATGAAAAAGGTAATTATACTATTATTATCTGCGTTGTCTTTTGTCAGTTTAGCCGACGACAAAGGAAAACCAAAGAAAAATCAAAAACCAAACATCGTTATCCTATGGGGTGATGATATCGGACAATTTAACTTGTCTTTCTGGAACAGAGGTCAAATGGGTTATAGAACTCCTAACATCGACAGAATCGCTGAAGAAGGAATTGCATTTACGGATTACTATGGTGAGCAGTCGTGTACTGCAGGTAGATCTGCATTTATGACAGGACAAAGCCCTATCCGTTCTGGTTTATCTAAAGTTGGTATGCCGGGTGCTCCTGCTGGATTCAAAAACGAGCACCCGTCTATCGCTTGGTTGTTGAAAAGAGAAGGATACTCTACTGCTCAATTTGGTAAAAACCACTTTGGTGATAGAGATGAGCAATTGCCTACAAACCACGGTTTCGACGAGTTCTTCGGTAACCTTTACCACTTGAACGCAGAGGAAGAGCCAGAGCACGAGGACTACCCTAAAGAAGAGTGGTTCAAAGAAAAATTCGCACCAAGAGGTGTGATTCACTCATATGCTGACGGTAGAATTTCAGATACAGGTCCATTAACGAAAAAGCGTATGGAAACTGTAGACCGTGAAATCACTGATAGAACTTTAGAGTGGTTAGACGAGAAATCTGAAGAAGATGAGCCTTTCTTCTTATGGTACAATACTGTAGGTATGCACTACCCTACTTACCCTGCTGAGGACATCAAAGGTATTTCTGGAATGGAAGGTGACACTTTCTATGCGGATGCAATGGTTGATCACGACAGAAACATTGGTAAGATTTTACAGAAGTTGGAAGATTTGGGCATGATGGAAAACACGATCATCATGTACTCTACTGACAACGGACCTCACTACAACGAATGGCCTGACGGTGCTGTAACTCCATACAGATCTGAGAAAAATACGAACTGGGAAGGTGGTTACAGAATCCCTTGTCACGTAATGTGGAAAGGTCAAATCCCTGAAGGAAAAGTATTGAACGGTATCGTTTCTCACCAAGACTGGCTACCTACTTTATTATCTGCAGCTGGTGTGGATAACATCAAACAAGAAATTGAGTCAGGTATTTCTTACATGGGTAGAGATGTACAAACTACTATTGATGGTTTCAACATGCTTCCTTATTTCAAAGGTGAAGTTGAAGAATCTCCAAGACATACATTCATTTATACTTCTGATGATGGTGACATCACTGCAATTCGTACAGATGACTGGAAAGTAGTATACATGGAGCAAAGAGCGAAAACATTAGCGTTATGGTTAGAGCCATTCGTTGAGTTAAGAGCTCCAAAAGTATTCAACATCAGAAGAGATCCATACGAGCGTGCTGATACAGATTCGAACTCTTACTGGCATTGGTTATCAAAAAGACCTTTCTTCTTATACAAAGGTGGATATATCGCTGGTCAGTTTGTTCAATCGTTGTACGAGTACCCTCAAATCCAATCTATTGACAGTTTCACAATTGATAAAATTATGGAACAGTACAATAAGTGGAATGACGAAAGAAAAGCTCAAAAATAACTCCTTTATTAGTAAGTAATTTTCACCCTCTATTTTTAAAATAGAGGGTTTTTCTTGTTATTGGTTAAATACTTTTGATGAAATCTAAGATGAGTAAAAAAATTCCCTATCAAATTACATTTAATGAAGGAACACAACATTCTTTATTACTCCAACTAAAAGATACTTTTGGCGGTACCCTTCATAATAAACACCACTATACTGTAAATAACGAATGGGTGGAGGGATTTGTATGGTATTTTTCTTTACAAAAAGGTTTAGAAGTTACTTTAAACTCCTTAAAATTTAAAAACGATCATCAAATGATCACTTTAGGTGAAACCAAAGAAACAGCTCGTATTTGTTTTCGTTTTGAACATATTGGAGCCGTAATGCAAGGAAAGAAAACAAAACTGGGGAAAGATTTAGGGTTAACAGGCAATATGATAGCTTACGATACTCGTTTAGATTTTTTGGTGGATATCAAAAAAGATACGCTTAATCAATGGTTAGCTGTCCGAGTTGATCAAGAAGCCGTTAAATATGAGCATGTATCTTTTACAAAGTATTTTGGTGATGTGTTCAATCAATCCTCCTTATGGTGGAGAACAGAGATTGTCCCATTAGAAGTACAAGTTCAGTTAAAAGATGCTTTTGGAATGTCTAGAGAAATGCATGTTCCCGTATTTAATAATCGACTAGTAGCAAGAGGCAGCGACTGTGTAAGTATCTTTTATGATAAGCTACTAAGCCGAAATCAAATAAAAGAACACAGCTTACATGAACAGGATTTCACCTACATGATGGACCTAAAAAACAAGTTATTACAAAGCTTGGAACGTCCACCCTCATTAGAAGACTTATCTGAAGAATATGGTTTCTCCGTTTCAAAACTAAGAAGAGACTTTGAACAGGTTTTTGGTACATCGATCCATCGTTTTCATTATAACTTCAGATTAGAGAAAGCCAAATCAATGCTCGCCACAGAGAACAAATCAATATTAGAAATTAGCAGAAGCTGTGGGTTTAAATCAAGTACCAAGTTTACAGAAGCATTTAAAAAGAAATTTGAGGTGACGCCGAAGATGATATCGCAGAGGTATCAGCATCTTTATTAGGTAGCAGGTAGCAGGTAGCAGGTAGCAGGTAGCAGGTAGCAGGTAGCAAATTTAACTCTCGGTTAAATTAGGAGGTAGGAATTAGGAGTTGCTAAACTAACGCTCGGTTTATAAGTAATAACTAATAGGGAATAAGGAATAGTTTTATTGAAGATAGAGTATCAATAGCCCAATAATTTATTGCTGGGGATATATGATTGAGGTAAGAAGTAAAAGGTGAAAAATATTAATCCTAAGAGTATTAAAAAATTAGGTTGAAATAAAGTGTTTCAACATAAATTGATAGTAATTGTACACAAACTACTTACACGTTTCACCTAACATTTCACGTTTTTCATTTTTAACTTTTAATTTTTCATTTCCCCCCTTCGCTTTTCACTCAAAACAAAAAAGGCTTACTTCCATGGAAGTAAGCCTTTTTTGTTTTTATGTTTACAAACTACTTAGTAGCAGCTTGGAAATCTGCATTTTCCCAAAGAGCGAAGAACTCAAGATCTTGAGCAGCTTTTGTTTTCAAGTCGCCAGCAGCTTTGATTTCTTTGATTGCTTCGTCAGCTTTAGACTGTCTAGCAGCAACGATAGCGTTACCGTAGTGAGCCCAAGCGTTGTCTTGTGCGTTGATTGACTCACCGAAAGCAGCAGTTGCTTGAGAGAAATCAGTAGCACCTGATTTTTCAGCTTTCAATAAGTAAGCAAGACCTTTGTTGTAAAGAACAGTTGCGTCGTCACCAGCAGATGAGAAGTACTGGATAGCACCGTCATAATCACCTTCTGATAAAGCAACATAACCTTTCACTGCGTTTGTAGTTGCAGCAACTGAAGGGTTAGAAGAATTTGCTTTAGCGATATCCGCTTGAGCACCTTCAACATCACCTTTAGTCAACTTAGCACCTGCAAGGTTAGCGTAAGCTTCTGGCATGCTGTTAGACTTAGCAGCAGTCTCGAAGTGAGGGATTGCTTTTTCGATCAATGCAGCAGCAGCGTCAGCATCAGCAGCTTTTGCTTGAGCGAAGTAAGTTGCACCTAAGTTGTTGTGAGCGATTGCAGAATCGTCTTTACGGATAGCAGCTTCGTAGATTTTAACTTTAGCGTCAAGATCAGTTGCGAAGTGTGCAGCGTAAAGTAACTCAGGAGTAGACAATGAATCTAAAGCCATTTGACCGTCAGCGATGCTAGCAGCACGAGACTTGATTACTTCTGGATCCAATTTATCTTTGATCTCTAAGATCTCTGATTTAGCGTTACGTAATGGAGGGTAAACGTAACGGAATAATTTCTTATAAGAAGCTAATGATTGTAATTTCAATTGCTTAGAAACGAAATCACCTGAACCATTTACTACTGATAAGATTTCATCTTTTTCAGCATCAGTAAACTTGTCTGAATCTTTCAAGATAGCCTTGAAAGCAGACCAGTTTTCTACTACTGGCTTAGTAACGAATTGAGGAGCTTCACCTTCCTCAACTTTATATTTCTTTAATAAAGACTCGTAGTAACTTTGTACAGCCTCAGGACGCTTGTTAGCTAATTTAGTGTTAGCCTCAGTCGAACCTTCAGGAGAGTGAGAACCTGTAATTGTTACAGTTCTTGTAGGGTTGCTAGCAGAAACATACTCTGTTAAAGCTTTACCTTGCTCACCTCTCTTCTCCGAGTAACGAAGAACTGATGATCCTTGCAAGAAGAAGAAATCAACGTTAGTTGGGATATACTCTTCTGCATCGTTGTAACCGTGATCCGCGTAGTTCGCGATAAATACTGGTTGGTAGTTTTTAGATGTTGTGATAACACCTTGACCTAAACCGTTTGGCATTGCAGCGAAAGCACCATCGTTAGTTTCTTTAACTTTTTGGTTTTTCACTTTAGTCGCACGACCTAAGTATTCTAATTGACCTCTCTCAAACTTATCCTCGTAAGCAAACGCCATACGCTCGCTTAATGATGGAGTTGCTTCAGGAGCATCAGCATAATCATCGCCATTGAAAGATACAACACCTACTTCGATAGGCTCAGCATCGTTAGGGTTATACTGTACAACTACGTCGTAAGTAAAACCTTTCTTCAACGTCTTCGCTGGAAGTTTTGTATCAATGTCAAAAACTACAGAGTCACCGTGTAATTCTAACGGTGAAGGATTAATTGTCAAGCCTTGCTCTTCGGCCATCTTATTCACGTCTACGTTCGAGCAGTTCGTGAAGAACAATGTACCTGCAGCAAGTACAGTTGACAAAGCACTAGTGTATTTGTTCATAATCGTCATCCAAAATTTTTCTATTTCTAGATCCGCAATTTACCCGTATGTAGGCAAATTTCATCTTTACAGTACAAATCTTAACTTTTTTTAGAATTTTAACCAGTAAAAAGGTAGATTATCAGAGTGAAATTAGCACAAAAGGTATATTTACTTTTATTTTTTAAAGATAAATGATAAAAAAATATGCTCTATCGATTTAAATTAATATTTTCAATAATTAACATATTATAAAACTATGACCCCTAGATTAATTCAAAGATTCATCGAAAAGCAAGCATATGGTGTATGTTCTAAATTGGGTAATAAACTAAGTATTTCTTCTAATAGCATTAGACTTTACTTTGTTTATGCTTCATTATTTACATTTGGCTCACCTATTATCCTCTATTTTTCTCTTCACTTTTTTATCAATATAAGGAAGTATATTCGTCAGTCGTCGAACTCCAGAGAGACTCTATTTTAGAGATTCAATATCTTGAAGGTCTGAGAACTTTTTTCTACTCTTCAAAAAGTATTCCGATACGATCAATCTTTTATATACTTGATCAAAAAAAAGTCTCTTTTCAGGAATTTTCTTTCTCTGACATATTAAGTAGCGTAAAGATAGATAAAAATCCCTATGCGACTTAATTACAGCGAGAAAATTAGCCATTTCACTTTTAAATAAAAACCTAATTCCAGCGATTCCATCTAAAACCATTCGAATAAAAATGCTTGGCAACAAATGTTTGGTAGGTAGGTTTTTAAAAAGTAAAAATAACCCATTTCTAAAGTTCAAATATGTCTTTTTAGGATTGTCTCTGCTTAATGTACCACCTCCAACGTGATACACTTCTGAGTTACCCACTGTCATGATTTTATAACCCGCCGATTTTAATCTCCAACATAGATCAATTTCTTCCATGTGGGCAAAAAAACGTTCATCTAAACCTTCCATTTGATGATATAGTTTAGACTGTATAAATAAACATGCACCAGTAGCCCAAAAAATCTCTCGAGTATCGTCGTATTGCCCTTTATCCTCTTCTAATGTATGCATGATTCGTCCCCTACAAAAAGGGTAACCCATATAATCGATAAAACCGCCAGCAGCACCTGCATGTTCAAAATATTTCTTTTCAGAAAACAATTTGATTTTAGGCTGACAAGCAGCGATACGATCATCGGATTCCATTAACTCTAGCATTGGAGTGAGCCAATTTTCGGGAACTTCGATATCAGAGTTTAATAAAACGAAATATTTAGACTCTACTTGTGCGAGGGCACGGTTATAACCTCCCGTAAAACCATAGTTTTTATCGAGAACAATTACCTCTACAGAGGGTTGGTTTTTACTTAACCATTCCACTGAACCATCGGTAGAAGCATTATCTGCAACAATAATTCTCGCATTGTTACTGTTTTGAATAACACTATCAAGAAATTGTTCTAAAAAATGTTTGCCGTTGTAGTTTAAAATAACGACCGCAACCTGATCGTAGGGAAGCATATATAAATTACTATATTAAAAAAGTTTGTTATCCTAGGTTTCCAAAATCCATACCTGGAATATTTGGCATCATCCCCTTTGTAGTCTTCATCAAACGCTCTTGTCCTTTTTGATCTGCTTCTGCAATTGCTTTGTTCACTGCTGCGATCACAAGGTCTTGAAGCATTTCTTTATCTTCTTCTTTACAAAGTAAAGGGTCGATATCTAATTTGATGACTTGTTTCTTAGCATTTGCTACACATCTCACCATACCGCCTCCAGCATCTGCTTCAGCAACTACATTCACTAACTCCTCTTGTGCTTCTTTTAATTTCTCTTGGACTTGTTTTAATTGTCCAAACATATTGCTAAAATCCATAAAACAAATTTTATTTAAAACACAGACAGCAAAGCACTAAAAATAGTGTTTTGCTGTCTGTTTATTACTTTATTTTTTTATCCTGTTATGCAACTCTTAGGTTTTTTGCATGTGATGAACTTTCGAATTTTAAAGTTGCGTAATCTCTATCGATTACAAACTTCTCAACCTTTTCATCGCTAGATGGAATTTCGTACATAGAATCCAACATAATTGCTTCAAGGATTGATCGAAGTCCCCTTGCTCCTAAGTCGTATTCCATTGCTTTTTCAACAATGTAATCCAATGCACCATCAGTAAACTCTAACTCGATGTCTTCCATCTTAAACAATTTGTGATATTGTTTTGTTAGTGCATTCTTTGGTTCTGTTAGGATATTTCTTAATGCATCTTTATCCAATGGCTTCAAGTAAGTTACCAATGGTAAACGACCGATAAGTTCTGGTATGATACCAAAACGTTTCAAATCCTGTGCAGTAACAAACTCTAAAAGTTGTTCTTTATCCAATTCAGGTAGATCATCCTCTTTACCTGCAAAACCAATAGGTCTTGTATTTAAACGAGAGGCAATCATATCTGCAATACCTGCAAATGCTCCACCACAAATGAATAAGATATTTTCAGTATTTACTGAAATAAGTTTTTGTTCTGGATGCTTTCTACCGCCTTGTGGTGGTACATTAACAATAGAACCTTCTAATAATTTCAATAATGCTTGCTGAACACCTTCACCCGATACATCTCTTGTGATGGATGGGTTATCAGATTTTCTAGCAATTTTATCAATCTCATCAATGTAAACAATACCTCTTTCAGCTTGCTCTACATTGTAATCAGCTGCTTGTAATAAACGTGTAAGAATAGTTTCTACGTCCTCACCTACATATCCTGCCTCTGTAATTACAGTAGCATCAGCAATACAGAAAGGAACCTGAAGCGCTTTTGCTAAAGTTTTAGCCAATAACGTTTTACCAGTACCTGTATTACCTGTCATGATGATATTTGATTTCTCAATTACCACCTCATCATTATCTGCTTTTTGATTTAACCTCTTATAGTGGTTATATACTGCTACAGATAGCACCCTCTTCGCTTTATCCTGACCAATAATATATTCGTCAAGATGTTTTTTCATTTCTGCAGGCGTTTTTAAGGTAAAGTCTGATGTTTCAGCATCTTGTTTACGAGGCTTTCTTTCCTCCATTAAGATCTGATGCACTTGCTCAATGCAGTTATTACAGATTTGGGCATTTTGTCCCGAAACCATTAGCTCTACCGTATCTTTCGGTGCGCCACAAAATGAACAGAAATTTCCTTTCATTTATTATTAACTATCCTTTTTTACAAAAAGTGTTAAACACTCTTCTTTCATTATCAGTCAACTAACTGATAAATTTCAATTTTGATTGAAAACGCAATTTACGTATTTAATTGCACTTTCTTAGCATAAACAAGAGGGAAATGTGTTGCATTTCCCTCTCTATTGTAATCATTTACACTAATTTAATTAAAATTAATGAATGACTACCTTTATTATTTTGTAAATCGACTTAACGAATTATGGTTTTCTAGTTAAAACCTCATCCACCAAACCATATTCTTTAGCTTCTTGTGCTCTCATCCAATAATCACGATCAGAATCTTGCCACACTTTATCGTAAGGTTGCTTTGTATGAGTTGATAAGATCTCATACAATTCCTTCTTTAATTTTTGAATCTCACGAGCTGTAATTTCAATATCAGAAGCTTGACCTTGAGCACCTCCTAAAGGTTGGTGGATCATGATTCTTGAGTGTGGTAAAGCAGCTCTTTTACCATCTGCACCACCTGCAAGAAGCACAGCTCCCATCGATGCAGCTAAACCAGTACAAATAGTTGCCACATCTGGACGTACATATTGCATTGTATCATACATTCCCAAACCAGCATACACAGATCCTCCTGGGCTATTGATGTACATCAAAATATCTTTCTTTGCATCTAAAGACTCCAAGAACAACAACTGAGCAACAACGATATTTGCTACCTGATCGTCTACTTGAGTACCCATAAATATGATACGGTCGGCAATCAATCTTGAGAATACATCAATTTGTCTAAAGTTACGCTCTCTTTCCTCGATAACGTAAGGTGTAGTATTTTCGATGTTACTCATGTATGCATCCGTATGCAAGCTAGAGATCCCCTGATCTTTCAGAGCAAATTTTTTAAATTCTTCTTTAAAGTTCATATGTAATACTTTTTTGAGTTTCTTTTTCCAGTACTAGATAGTACAAAGACATAGGAAAAATGGGTTGTTTATCTAGTTCTCTATACAAATATAAAAATATACTGATTAGAGCAAAGAACTTTTTTGCCAAATTGGAACTTTTTTCTACTGAATTCGGCCGAAAGCACGACTTACTTTTATCGACAAACTCACAAATACAATTTTGGCATTTCCGTTTCTTTCGATAAAATAACAAGCATCGTTAAAACTGTTTACCAGCATGGGTAAGTTTTTATCGCTTAACACTTGAGCGAAATTTTTAGCAAAGGTGTGCGACTCTTCATCTAAACGCACCACTTGATCTGCTTGATTTTTAATAAGCATGGCTTCTCTAAACAAGGTCAAACCAAATTTGAAGAAACTTTTCTGCCCTTCCTTACCCAACTTATTGAATTCTTCCGACCACTGTGTGATAATTTCAGTAAAGCTTGGTTTAAAACAAGCACGCATCCATTCTTTAAACAAACTCTCGCTTTGATCTGGAATATCTGATGCTATTCGAAGTGCTTCTCTAATGTTTCCATCAGATAAAAATGCCACCTTTTTCGATTTTTCAGTTTCAACACCTTGTTCAATTAAGAACTTAGAAATATGTTCGTCAGAAGGTGAGGGAACGAATACCTTTTGTGTTCTTGATAAAATAGTCACTATCAATTTCTCTGGGTCGTTCGTTACCATAAAAAACAATGTCTTTTCTGGTGGTTCTTCCAATATTTTTAAAACGGCATTTGCTGCGGGTGCCTGCATCAATTCAGGTAACCATACTAAAACAATTTTATAACCATTCTGATGTGCTTTAACAGACAAGGCTTTAATAGTTTGTCTACTCTCTTGTCGAGTAATCATTGCTTGTTTGTTATCTCCTCCAATATGATCTACCCAATCGGCAACATTTTTATACAAACCATTTTCTTCTAAAAGAAACGATCTCCAATCGGGTAAAAATTTATCGGAAGTGGCATCCTCTCTTTTAGTCACTTTCTTTGTCAATACGGTTGGCAAAACAAAATGAAGATCCGGATACATCAATCGTTCCGCATTTTTACAAGATTTACACTCACCACAAGCATCCTCATCTGTAGGATTTTCACAATTTAAATAAGTAGCATATGCCAAAGCTAAAGCCAACTGCACCCCTCCTTCTTTACCAATAAAAAGTTGTGCATGGGCTACTTTACCTTGCTGTGCGGCATGAATTAATACCTTCTTTATATCATTTGCTCCTGGAACTTGCGAGAAAAGCATATTGTCTTTTTTAATACTTGAAATATTCTAAAATATCTTCATTGAGTGTAAATACTTTAGGTAGACAAAGTTCGATGATTCCTTTATTAATACAAGTAATTAAAAAGTAATTTATAGAAATATGTGTTAGTAATCATTAATTGTACTAATGATACACCTTCTCATAAATAGAATGTGGATGGTCTGGATCGGATAAAACCACTGTATTTTTTGATGTAATACAACTACTTAAAGCAACAATGGTAACGATACTCAATAAGATTTTCACTTTTTTCATAATGCTAATTAGGTTTAAGTTTATGATGGTAGAAGGTTGATGTAGCTTAAAATGATTTTAAAAAAGTTGCTCTCAGATTAGATTGAAGAGAACAACTTTTGTCTTTTTAAAATGCGATGTTTCGGTTTATAGCTAATCCTTAAAATAAATATCGTAAGAATTACACTTATACTAACAACTTGATAACAATTTTTATAAAGTTGAAAAATACCATACAAATCAATAACTAAAGACACACTTTTTGAATAACAAAGTGCATTCAACATAAAGACAATAAAAAACCCTTCATTGAATGCAACGAAGGGTTTGTAATAATTAACATTTCATACTTAATAATTTCTTTTTGATAATGGTTAAAACTATTCGTGTACCAAATGGTAAATGTTTTCAGTGTTATTTGGGTTATAACCTGCAGCTACATGATTCTTATATGAAGTGCAGCTTGACATAGCTATAATTATCCCGGTAGCTAATAATAACTTTAATATTTTCATAATAATGTGTTGTTATCGGAGAGATAATTATTTAACAGTGTTCCAAGTTAACATTTATTTACAACAAATACAAAAAGTTATAAATATTAGTGAATTGAAATGGACTCCACTAAGGTATCTTTGTCTTTGTTTCTATCTTTGTATAGGTTAGTACATCTCATTTAAAGTAATCCCTAGAGGCGTTTTGTACTCAAATCATCAAAAAAATTGATTGAAAATTATGCGTATTGATATTATTTCATGTGTTCCGAACTTGTTGGACAGTCCTTTTTCACATTCTATCTTACAAAGAGCTAACGATAAATCATTATCTGAAGTGCATGTACATGACTTAAGAAAATACGCAGTGAATAAACACGGTCATATTGATGATTATGCTTACGGTCATGGTGCAGGCATGGTCATTATGTGTGAACCTATTTTCAATTGCATAGAAGACTTAAAAAAAGAAAGAGAGTATCAGGAAGTAATTTATATGACTCCTGATGGTGAAGTATTCAATCAGCAAATCGCCAATCATCTTTCGATTACATGTGAGAACATTATTATTCTTTGTGGACATTACAAAGGAATTGATCAACGTGTAAGAGATGAACTTGTAACTAGAGAAATAAGTATTGGAGATTACGTGCTATCCGGTGGTGAATTAGCCGCTGCAGTTGTTGCAGACGCAATTATTCGTCTACTTCCAGGAGTTTTAGGAGATGAAACATCAGCACTAACCGATTCTTTTCAAGATGGTCTACTAGCCCCACCAGTATATACTCGCCCCAAAGAGTGGAAAGGAAAAGAAGTTCCTAGCATTTTACTTTCTGGCCACGAATCTAAAATTGATGAATGGAGATTAGAAGAATCTATGGAAAGAACAAAAGTTAGAAGACCCGATTTATGGGATAAATATCTTGATGCTCACCCCGAGGTCAAGAAGAAAAAGAAATAACCTATTCCCCTGATACTTCCTGTTTATATTGACTTATAGAATAACTCAAATTACTGTGGTACTTATCTTGATAAGACCCATCTTCTAATTCGATGTGTTCTAAGTAACCCAGTAATTCAGGTATTTTATCTTTCCTTTTTTCGGGATCAAGTTCAAAAAACAATTCAGCTAACATCACCTCAGCAATTTCGATCTTGGGGTGATTCAATTCTTTTTTCATCTCTATCACCACTCTGTAAATAGCAGCGTTGTTATCTAATTTTTGATGTGCATGTTGATTAGATACTTTCAGGATATAATCCATTTCTTCTTTGGAATAGTTTTTCTTGAAATCATCTTCGGTTCCAAGAAAATTGCATTTGCCACAACGAGCTAGATATGGAGAGTAATTAGAGATGTCAAACTTTTGATGAAAACCTCCATAGAATAGTGTTTCACTATCTTCTACTGTTCTTTGAGTGAAGTGATTGTCGTGTGGACATTTTACTCCCTGTTGATGTGTAACATAATACGGGGTAAAGCACATGAGAAAGGTAATTAGCAATGGCTTCATGATATTTGATAGTCGGTCGGGTAAGAATTAATTTCATCACAAAATTAATAAATTTAAATACGGTTTAGAATCATTTTCGCTATTATTTTTTGATGAACACGTTATTTTATAACACCTAACACATCTCATCATCAATTAGTTATATAAAATTCAATATTATATAAGTATAAAGTAATATGAAATCCATAAAAAGAAGCTGCCTTTTGTTTTATCATAAAAACAAAGAGCAGCTTCTTTAGCTAATATCAAATAATGGAGTTATAAAAATTAGATTTTATATGTCCATCCTTTCGTATCTTCAATTTCTCCTTTTTGAATACCTTGGAATTTGGCCTTCAATTCTGTAGAGAATGTATAATCTGCAGGTAGATCGAAATCTTCACCATCGTTAGAGATCACTGCAAAAGGAGCGATTGTTACAGCTGTACCAATACCAAATGCACCTCTCAGTTTTCCATTTTTGATCGATTCAATTACTTCGTCCACTGAAATATGACGCTCTTCTACTTTATGTCCCATCCCTTCGATAAGATCGATTACTGTTAAACGAGTGATTGATCTAAGGATAGTGTCTTCTACTGGTAGAGTTGGTGCCGTTACGAATGTTCCGTCAATATCAAACATTACGTTCATTGTACCTGACTCCTCAATGTACTTATGCTCTTTAGCATCTGTCCATAATAATTGATCGTACCCTTGTTGAGCAGCCAATTTAGCTGGAAGTAAAGATGCGGCATAGTTACCTGCTACTTTTGCAAATCCAGTTCCGCCTGGTGCAGTTCTACTAAATTCCTTCTCCACTTTAACTCTTAAAGCTTTAGAATAGTATTTACCTGCTGGAGCAGTAATAATAGCAAAAGTATACGTGTCTGATGGTTTCATTCCTAAGAACTCATCAGTAGCAAACATAAATGGACGAATATAAAGTGAGCTATCCGGCGTGCTTGGTACCCAATCTCTATCAATTTCTATCAAACGGTGAAGACCCTCCATAAAAATTTCTTCAGGGATACTAGGCATGCAAATACGCTCAGCAGAGACGTTCATTCTTTTTGCATTTTCTTCTGGTCTAAACACAAGGACTTCTTCAGGGTTTTGAGCATTTCTAAATCCTTTTAATCCTTCAAAAATTGACTGGCCATAATGTAAAGACGACGTTGCAGGTGCAAGTTGAAAACTATCGTAAGGGACAATTCTCAAGTCCTGCCATTCACCATCGCGGTAATCTGCGACAAACATGTGATCGGACATCGTTTTACCAAATGCAATATTGTCAAAATCTACTTCGCTTAAACGAGAATTTTGAGCTTTTTCTACGCGAATATCTAATTTTAATTCCTTCATATTATTGTCCAAACATATTTTGCGATGTGTATCAAGCCATAAATATAGATACATTTGTACTATTGTGAGGAAAAAATTCAAAAATAGTGTCACTCTCCAAGACTTTTTTTGATATTTGATAAGAAATTAAGAATTATAATGAACGAAAACATCATTTACATAGGACTTTGTCTACTTTTTTCCGCCTTCTTTTCGGCGACGGAAATCGCATTTGTTTCTGCGAATCGTCTTCATATAGAGGTACAAAGAAAAAAGCTTTCTTTGGCAGGTCGTCTTATCAATAAATTTTTCGAAAATAAATCGACTTTTATTACCACAATATTAATCGGAAACACCACTGCTTTAGTGATGTATGGTATTTTTGTATCGAAAGTTTTAGACCCAATTTTACAAAACTTTTATATGACTCAATTTCCATCCATGGATCCTGGGACTGTAGAAGTCACTGTTTTAATTACACAAACTATTTTATCTACAGTTGTCGTTTTAATAACAGCGGAATTTCTACCCAAAAGTTTAACGATGATCAACCCCGATGTTTTCCTAAATATTGCATCGCCTCCAATGAATGTTATCTACACACTCTTATATCCAATTACTTGGTGCGTAGAAAAATTATCACAGTTTACTATCAAAAATATATTTGGTTTCCATTCTCAAGAAGAACAAAATTCATTCAACCTCACCGATCTGAGTCAATATATTAGAGATATAGAAGTAGCATCACTTGATCAAGAAGATTCAGAAGGAGATGCTATTGATAAAACCTACTTGGAAAACGCATTAGAATTTAAAGATGTCCGTGTGAGAGATGTTATGATTCCAAGAAAAGAAATCGTTGCTATCGATATTGAAGAAGATATTGAAGAACTGAAGAAACTCTTTATAGAAAGCGGACATTCCAAAATTCCTGTTTATAAAGAAGACCTTGATGATATTGTAGGTTACTGTCACGCTCGACAGTTATTTAAAAAGCCTGAAACTATACAAGAAATTCTCCATGAAATCCCTACTCGTCCTGAAACTGCAGCAGCAGATGAAGTGATGACATTTATGATGGAAGAAAAGAAAAGTTTAGTGTCTGTTATCGATGAATATGGAGGAACTGCGGGCATTGTTACTTTAGAAGATATTACTGAAGAAATTGTAGGTGAAATCGAAGATGAACACGATGAAGAGGAACTTCCTTTCTTTCAAGAAAATGAATATACTTATCTTCTAACTGCTCGACATGAAATTGATTGGCTCAACGAAAAGAAAGATTGGGAAATAGAAGAAGGAGAATATGATACCCTTGGAGGTTTTATTTTACATCATTATAGAAACATACCTGTAGTTGATGAAGAAATCGATATTGAGGACCTAAAATTCCATATTGTTACCATGGATGGGGCTAGAATTGACATGGTTAGACTAATTTTCCCTCATCAAGAAGAGGAAGAAGAAGAAAATAACAACGAAATAACGGAGTAATTTTGCAAGTATAACCCAAAAAGTCCATTCTATTCTTTACCCTTTGCACTAAGAACAAAACTATTCTTATTCTTACTTACCCTTAATTATTCATTTTAGCTTAATGTATAGGTCATTTTTAATTATTAAATTAAAGATGAGATCATTTTTCGTTATCAGTAATGAGTTATACACCCTAAATAGTTCCTTTAATAATACAGAATATAAATTCATTCACATTTGGTAATCACTTGTAAAATTTATTGTGAATGATATTTAAAAATCACTCTATATGGAACGTTATGATCGATCAAAACCGTTTATCTATCGACGAACGTCTTGTATCGAAATTATTATGTACAATCTACACCTCTACATAATTTTGGTACATCGAAAAGAAAAAGAGACCGATTCTATAGTTCTTTTTGATTATTAAAAGAGTAAAAAACCAACATAAAAAAATATATTATGACCACTACATTGTTAAACCAACAGGTGATGACAGACAGAGAGTTCGAGCGTTTAGAAACGCTTACTTTCGAAACAAGTGCGAAAGCATCTATCGTTATCGCTAATGAAATCGCTGACCTTATTCGCGACAAAGCTTCTAAAGGTGAAAACGCTGTTTTAGGTTTAGCTACAGGTTCTTCTCCTCTTAAAGTATATGACGAACTTATTCGTCTTCATAAAGAAGAAGGCTTGTCGTTCAAAAATGTGATCACTTTCAACTTGGATGAGTACTATCCAATGCAACCTGATTCGATTCATTCTTATGTTCGTTTCATGAAAGAGAACCTTTTTGATCATGTAGATATCGAAGAGAAAAACATCCATATTCCTGACGGTACTTTGGCAATGAAAGACGTTTACGCTTTCTGTCAAGATTACGAAGCTAAAATTGCTGCTGCAGGTGGTTTGGATATCCAAATCTTAGGTATTGGTCGTACAGGTCATATCGGATTTAACGAGCCGGGTTCTACAGAAAATAGCCGTACTCGTATGGTGACACTTGCTGCAGTAACTCGTATCGATGCTGCTCCATCTTTCGGTGGTTTGGACAACGTTCCAAAACGTGCGATCACAATGGGTGTGAAGCCAATCATGCAAGCAGGTCGTATTATCATGATGGCTTGGGGTTCTGGTAAAGCACCAATCGTTCAAAAAATGGTAGAAGGCGACATCTCTATGCAAGTCCCTGCCACTTTCCTTCAAAAACACGATAATGTATCAGTATTCCTAGATGAGGGTGCTACTGAATCATTAACTCGTGTGACTAACCCTTGGTTAGTTCGTGAAGTAGAATGGACACAAGCCATGATGAAAAAAGCCATCGTTTGGTTAGCATACAAAACAGGTAAGCCTGTATTGAAACTAACAAACAAAGATTACATCGAAAATGGTTTAGATAGCTTGTTATCAACTAAAGGTGCTGCTTACGATTTGAACATCGAAGTATTCAACCTTTTACAACATACAATTACTGGATGGCCAGGTGGGAAGCCTTCAGCAGACGACACACAACGTCCTGAAAGAGCAGAACCAGCTAAGAAACGTGTAATTATCTTCTCTCCTCACCCAGACGACGATGTGATCTCTATGGGTGGTACTTTCCAACGTTTAGTGGATCAAGGACATGAAGTACACGTTGCTTACCAAACATCTGGTAACATTGCCGTTTCTGATGATGATGCTCGTAGATATGCGACTTTCTCAAAATCATTGATGGCGAAATTTGGATTCGATACAGCAGAATCAAATTCTAAGTTCAAAGAAATTACAGGTTTCCTTGATGCTAAAGAAGAAGGTGATATCGACTCATTGGCTGTTCGTCAGTTAAAAGGTCAGATCCGTAGAGACGAGTCAATTGCTGCTTGTCGCTACACTGGAGTTCCTGAATCAAAAGTTCACTTCCTAGATCTTCCTTTCTACGAAACAGGTAAAGTTCGTAAGAATCCAGTAGGTCCTGCAGATATCGAAATCATCAAAAACTTGATCTCAGACATCAAGCCTCACCAAATCTATGCAGCAGGTGACTTAGCCGATCCACACGGTACTCACCGCGTTTGTTTAGATGCCATCTTTGCTGCTCTTGAAGAGTTGAAAAACGAAGATTACATGAAAGATTGCTGGTGTTGGTTATACAGAGGTGCGTGGCACGAGTGGCCAATCGACGAAATCGAAATGGCTGTACCAATGTCACCAGAGCAAGTGATGATCAAACGTAAAGCAATTTTCTTCCACGAGTCTCAAAAAGACGGAGTGGTATTCCAAGGTACAGACGACCGTGAATTCTGGCAACGTGCAGAAGAGCGTAACTCTGATACAGCCAAGCTTTACAACCAACTTGGACTAGCAGAATATGAAGCAATGGAAGCGTTCGTTCGCTACCACTTCATCTAAGCCATATATAATTGAATTGATAAAAAGCTCTCGGGGAAACCTGAGGGCTTTTTTTGTATGGGAAATTAAAAATGAAAAGTTAAAAATGAAAAACGTGAGATGTTAAATAGGATGTGTAAATGGTTCGTAAAACCATTCCTTACTTCTTACTTCAAACAACACATACCTAGCAATAAATTACTGGGCTTATGATACTCCATCTCCAAAAATACAATTTCCCTATTCCCTATTAGTTATTACTTAAATAAACGAGCGTCAATTCCGCAACTCCTCCCTCCTAATTCCTAACTCCTACCTATTTTTTCCCTATCTTCACTTAACGATTACTCATTTAAATATCCCTTATGCTAAATAAATATTTTTACATTACTCTATTTCTGTTTTTTACACTTAACATTCAAGCACAAACCCCATATGTAAAAGTGGGGATCGAAGTGCTGAAAGATCAAAATTTTAAAGCTTTAGAAGGCAAACGAGTTGGATTGGTTACTAACCCTACCGGTATCGATATAAATTTCACTTCTACAATTGATATTTTACATCAAGCAGCAAATGTAAACTTAACTGCTCTTTATGGTCCTGAACATGGAGCAAGAGGTGATACAGATGCGGGTGCTCACGTAGATAGTTATCTTGATAAAACCACAGGTTTAAATGTATTCTCTTTGTATGGAAAAACTCGAAAACCAACTCCTAAAATGCTCGAAAATGTAGATGTAATTGTCTATGATATTCAAGATATTGGTGTTCGATCTTATACCTTCATTAGTACATTAGGGCTAGTAATGGAAGCTGCAGCTGAAAATGGTAAAGAGGTGATTGTTTTAGATCGTCCCAATCCATTAGGTGGTAAAAAAGTGGAAGGTAATATTGTAATGGAAGGATACTTCTCTTTTGTGAGTCAATTTCCAATTCCTTACATCTATGGACTTACCGTTGGAGAATTGGCCTACATGATGAATCATGAAGGATGGCTCAAAGGAGGTAAAAAATGTAAACTCAAAGTCATTCCAATGAAAGGTTGGAAACGTTCTATGAGATTCCAAGATACTGGTCGTGCTTGGGTACCGTCTTCTCCTCATATTCCAAATGTTCAAACGGCCGAACTTTACCCTGCCACAGGTATAATTGGAGAACTTGAAGCTAGTTTTATCGGAATCGGTTACACCCTTCCTTTTGGTGTATTTGCCTCTGAATGGATCAATGGATTGAAATATGCAGAAGCTTTAAATGCTTTACATCTTGATGGTGTACATTTTAGACAAATAACGTTTACCCCTTATTATAAAGACAAAAAAGGCAAGAAGCTTTATGGTGTTCAGGTATATATTACCGATTATGATAAAGTGAGATTATCTGAAATTCAATTTCATGCCTTAGCCGTATTGAAAGACCTCTATCCGGATAAAGATCTATTTGCTGGTAAAGAAAATCGATTCAATATGTTTGATAAAGTTTGTGGAACCGACCTTATCCGCACTAATTTCACTAAAAACTATCTTTTTGATGATGTAAAACCCTATTGGAGAAAAGATGAAGAGGCTTTTAGGAAGAAGTCGGCGGTGTATATGATGTATAGGTAGGTAGCAGGTAGCAGGTAGCAGGTAGCAGGTAGCAAAATTTACGCTCGGTTTTAATTAGGAATTAGGAGTTTCTAATCTAACGCTCGTTTTAACTAAGAAGTAAGGAACTAAGAAACTAAGGGTTGATTTCGTTCTATGTAGGTACATATCAAAAGCCCCGTAATTTATTGCGGGGGATTGGTGTTAAAGTAAGAGGTAAATTCACTAAAAATTTATCTCGATGTGACTTTAGATTCTTATATGTATCAGTTGAATTTTAACCTTCAACTATTCATTAGATAAATCAGAAATATGTCTGAAATTATACTTTAGTAGATTTTTGACACAACTATATTCAGTAAAAAACCCTCAAAATTAAAGAAAAGTATAATTTTGAGGGTTTTTCTATCATATTATCAATTTTCATCAATAAAAAAGTTGAGAAATTAACTTAAAGGTAAATTTCTCAACTCAGTATATTTTCAGAGCAAATCGCTTTTCACTTTTCACTCTTCACTCTTCACTTATATTAGTACCACTGACTAATTTGGCGAAGTGATTTTCTTTCGATATTAGGCACTAAGGCATCTTTCTCTGGGTATCCAACAGGGATCAATAAGAAAGGTCGCTCATTGGCTGGTCTTTCTAATTCTTTGGCAAGAAAGTTCATTGGCGAAGGTGTGTGAGTTAATGCTACTAACCCTGCCTCATGTATTGCATGAAGCAAGAAACCGCAAGCTAAACCTACCGATTCATTCACGTAGTAGTTGTTGTGTCTCACCCCCATTTCATCTATTTCGTAGACCTGTTTAAAGACCACAATTAACCAAGGAGCTTTTTCTAGAAATGGTTTATTCCAATCTGTGCCAAAAGGCTTCAAATCTTCCAACCACTCTTCAGACATACGTCCGTGATAGCCTTCATATTCTTCTTTTTCTGCTGCTACACGTATTTTCTTTTTCATTTCAGGATTGGAAACAGCACAAAACATCCATGGCTGCTTATTTGCTCCTGATGGAGCTGCACCTGCTGCCTGAATAATATTTTCTATTACTTCTCTTGGAACTTCTTTATCTGAAAATTCTCTTAATGATCTTCTATGAGAAATTTTCTCCAAATATTCTTGTGTCACTTTAAGCATTTCTGCTTCTGAAAGTTCCTTGTGTTTATATGGTATGAATTCTTCCACTTAGTATTTATTGATAGTAAAACAGTGATCAGTGTAAAAGTACGTAATTTATAATATAAAATTCAAAACAGCCTCTAATAGTTCCTGAGGCTTCTGTGCATGTACCCAATGTCCGGCATCAGCAATCATTTCTATTTGTACGGAAGCAAATTTTTCATCTATTTCTGACATATCAAAAGATTGAATATAATTAGAGTCCGTTCCTCCTATAAATAAGGTAGGTACTTCAATAAGGTATTTACTATCCAATGCTTTACCTACTTCTTCGATCTTTTCAGTTAAAACAGGTAAATTCATTCTCCAAGCAAAACCACCTTCTTTCTTTCTATAGATATTTTTAAGTAAAAATGATCTTTCACCTAAATTCGGAATGTATTCGGCTAAAATTTTATCTGCTTCACCTCTAGATTTTAAAGTATCTATTGGCATGGCATTTAATCCCTCTAAGATGGTTTGATGATGCACCGGGTAATGTCTTGGAGCAATATCAACTACTACCATACGACTCGGCACTTCTGGAAAGTTTGCAGCGAATTGCATCACTGTTTTTCCTCCCATAGAATGTCCTAAAAGAACAGGTTTTATTAATTCATGCTGATCAATAAAATCTTTAAGGTCTTGAGCTAAAATTTCATAGGAAAATTCATCGCTTTGAGGAGACTGACCATGATTTCTTTGATCGACTAAAAATACATGAAACTTTTCCGCAAATTTCTTCCCTAATGTCATCCAGTTATCACATTGTCCGAACAAACCATGAAGTATAATCAGTGGTGTATTTCCTTTTTCTCCTAGTTCTCTATAAAACAAATTCATCTATGAAATAATTTTTATTGTATATCTAATCAAAAAATAAGCTATATAACTACACTTTGATAAGTGTACTTTATTAGTTTTGAAGTGCAATTTATAAAATCATCTTTTGAAAACTCAAAATGCATAGAATCACATTAAAAATTCTTTCGACTTTCGTACTCTTTTTTAGTATCACTGCTTGTGGTTTTAAAACTTCAGATAAAATCAATGCCCCTGAAGTGAACAAACAGATTAAGGAGAGAAAAATCAAAAGGTTTAAAGAAAACGAAATTGCTGATCAAGCATTCAGAATCGGCTCTCAATTATCCGATTCTATATTCTCTATTAATTGTGGAACGCTTCCGGTTGAATTATTAAAAATTGATCAGAAGGAGTTTATTAACAAAGTATGGGTAGATTGTTCAACACCAAAAGAAGATATTCCAAAGCAAGTTTGGGAAGCTTACGCATACAGTAAAAATCAAAAATTAGAGCTGAAAGACAATATCCAAAGAATAAAAGATGATAATGAAAGAGTAACTGCTTATTTATTTTCATCGCCAAAAATTGTTAACGATTCTCTAAAAGTCCTTCAAATCGAACTGAATCACAAAGCGTTGGTACTTTCGCTTTATTAAAAGTGATCAAAAAACTATCTTTGCGAATCAAAATCAGAAAATAATTTTTACAATGAAATATTTAATCGTCGGTTTAGGCAATATCGGTCCAGAATACGAAAAAACGCGTCATAATATTGGCTTTATGGTGGCAGATGCTATCGCAAAAAAACATGATGCTAAATTCGAGATGGATCGCTTGGCTTATGTGGCAGATTTTAAACATAAAGGAAGAAGCATTACTGTAATTAAACCAACCACTTTTATGAACCTTAGTGGTAAAGCAGTAAAGTATTGGGCAAATCAATTGAAAATCCAAAAGGAAAATATTTTGGTTATTGTTGATGACTTAGCCCTTCCTTACACTACCTTAAGAATGAGAGGTAAAGGTGGTGCTGCAGGTCACAATGGCTTAAAAGATATTGAGGCCCAATTACAGTCGGCGGCTTATCCAAGATTACGTTTTGGTATTGGTGATAACTATTCCAAAGGAAAACAAATCGATTTTGTTTTGGGAGAATTTACTGAAGACGAAAAAATAGATTTAGATACATTAATCGATACATCTGTTCAAATGTGCGAATCGTTTTGCAGCATAGGTTTATCAAGAACAATGAATCAATTCAATAAATAATCCATGACAGACAAATTATTAAAAGGATTCTCGGGGTATTTTATGATCATCCTACAGACAATTCTATTTGGAGTTGCCGGATATGTGTTATCATTACCCAACCTTGGTGCAGTGAGTATGCTTATTCTCTTTGTAGACCTTGTCTTGTTAAGAGGTTACTTTACTGTGGCTAATGGAGAGGCTGCCTTAATTAATTTATTAGGAAAATATAAAGGTACCATCAATGTTGCTGGTTTTTATTGGTCTCATCCATTTAGAAAGATCATTAAGACGAGCCTCAAAGATAACGTACAACATATTGGGCCATGGGAATCTTTTGCTAAAGATGGTGTTGCTTTAGAACTTAACGTGGAATGTCGTTGGCAAATCAAAGATGCGGCTAAGGTACACTTTGGAATGTCTGATGTTCAAGAAACAGTCAATTCCATCACAAAAGAAAAAGCCCAAACTTTAGTAGAGATGTATCCGTTTGATAATGCTAATGGCGTTTCTTTACGATTACACTCTAATGAAATTAACAGTGCTTTGATGACTTCATTAAAAGTACAATTAGCCGAGTTCGGTATTTTACTTCAAGGCGTACGCTTTAATAGTATCAGAATGATCAATAGAAAAAGATCTACTCAGGATGCTATGGTTTTAGCTAAAAAAATGGTCGAAGAAGTACATGAGATCGAACAATTATCCGATCATCAAAAATCGGATATGCAATTGCAATTGTTGTCTATTTTGATGACAGAATAAATTAGAAAAAAGTAAATCAAAAATATTATGCTTAAAGAAGAGTGTTTTGAGTTTGGTAAGATTACTAAAACTCATGGTTTAAATGGAGAAGTATTGATCTTTGGTGATGTGGATGATTTAACTCAATACGAAGGGTTAGACGCTGTATTTATAGAAAGAAGAGGAAATCTAGTTCCTTACTTTTTAGAATACCTTTCGATGCATAACAATAGATTTATTGCCAAATTCGAAGATATAGAAACTCTTGAAGATGCTGAAGCATTAAAAGATGCTCAATTGTATCTTCCGTTAGCTGCTCTACCTGAATTAGAAGAAGGTAAGTTCTACTACCACGATGTAGTTGACTTTACTATCGTTGATAACAATCTAGGTGAACTTGGTCAGATCAAAAAGATCTACACCAATTCTGCACAAGATTTAATTGAAATGCATTACAAAGGGAAAGAAGTTCTTATCCCTATTAGTGATGATATTGTGATTAAAGCTGATATGGAAAAGAAACAATTGATCACCAATTTACCTGATGGTTTAATTGATATATACATGGAAGAATAAATTGTTTAACATCTAATTTAAATCAATTTAACTTTTAAAAAAGGCTTTTACGTTTTTGTAACAATACGTAAAAGTCTTTTTTGTTTTTACAGTATAATAGATGTTTATGTTATCAATCGTTTAATCTAAAGCTTATCTATTTAATTATCACTCACGTACATTTGTTAATACACAAACATTCTATTTCTTAATAAGGAATAAAGTTTTATTTATCTTAAACTAATTTACGTGAAAAAGCTACTACTTACATTTGCAGTAATAACTATGTACTGTTCGTTTACCATTAACGATTTACACGCCCAAACTAGTGTTCAGTATTACTATGGTATGGGGAATGTTCAACAAATTTCGGTTTGGCAGAATGTTTCTGAGAACGATTTATTAAACTTCCGTGTAGGATATCAAGATTTTGCTGAGGATAATGTTTCTCTGTCTATTGGTTATGGTCGTTTATTTGGAGAGTTTTTACCCTACTTAGTTTTCAATAAAGACGTCACTTCAGACTTAAATAATTATTCGTTTACCAACGGTTATTATTGGGCTCCTGGAGGAAGATGGGACTTTGCATTGGGTTGGACTTTAAATCAGCATGAAACGTATTCGAATCCTCAGGCAGAAATTCCTACTGACACTTACAGCAGATGGAGTCAGAGTTATTGGTTTGATGTTTATTATAACCTAACTGACATGAAGGCTCAAGTGGGTGCAGAAGTAGGTGTGACTTCTTCGGGAGTTTGGTTTTGGGGAATCATGTTCTCTAAAGCTTTAGATTTTAGAAAAAAACATAAATAGTTAGAGCAAGGTAATTGTTCGAAAAATACATTGGTCATAAATACCAATTTTATTTAAACTACATCAAACTTAAATTTTTAAGTTGATTCCAAGAAGGTTGTCAAATATTATATTTGACAGCCTTTTCTTTTTTTAAAAAATACCTACTAAACCTTAGGTTAATAGATGTTAGTGTTATCATTCATTAATCTGAAGAAACTCCCCCATTATTCTATCAAAATTAACTTTGTTATACTAAGCACATTCTAACCGTATATTATCATTGAAATGAAAAGGTTTTTATTCATTTTCACCACTCTTCTATTGTTTTTCTTTTCTTTTGACGAAATCAAAGCACAAACAAGTATTCAATATTATTATGGCATGGGCGGGTTACAACAAGTATCTGTATGGCAAAATATCACCCAAAAGCACATGGTCAATTTCAGGGCCGGATATCAAGATGTTACCGAAAACAACTTCACATTATCGCTTGGGTATGGATACCTAACTAAGCATTTCCTGCCTTATCTAGTATTTAATAAGGATATCACTTCTGGATTAAATAACTACAGTATCAACAATGGATATTATTGGATTTCAGGAGGTCGTTTCGATTTGGCTGCTGGCTGGGTCATGAAACATTCTGAATATCAAATTGACGAAAGTAATAGTTCTTCTGATTGGGCAAAAAAATGGAGTCAAGTGTATTGGTTCAATGTGTATTATAACATTAAAAAGTATAGAATGCAGATTGGAGGTGAAACAGGAATTACATCTTCAGGGGTGGTTGTTTGGGGTTGTATGATCAACCGGTCATTCTAGTTATAGAGATAATTAGATTTTTTTTCACTAATAACATAGGAGTAGCAGTAATTTTTATCGAGTACTCCAAAATATTAAAATTTGACTATTTTTGAGTACTAATTAATTCCATTATGTTATTTAAGAAATTAAACGCAGCCTTCCCTTTAATTACAGATCAAAAAACGAAATGGCTAGCTTCCTTTTTGTTTGGTGCATTTGTAATTGTCTTTTTAAGTGTGTTTCAACCTTTCGGCATTGCAGGCATTTCATTCTATAAACCTCTATTCATTTTAGGTTACGGACTTATTACATTTTCTTCAGTAGCTTTTTGCTTTTTTGTTCTTCCAATACTATTTAAAGATTTCTTTAAGGCAGATCAATGGACAGTAGGTAAAGCTATATTTTTCACTCTTTTAATCACTTTGATGATTAGTACTGTCAATTGGTACTATACAAGCGTTGTTGGAAAAGAGTTTTTCGATGTTAGCCACTCATACATTAAGTTTATAGGTATTACTTTTTCTGTAGGAATATTTCCAATTTTTGTTTTTATACTTTTCACAGAAAAAAGTCTAAGACATAAACATGAAGAAGCAGCAAAAAAAATTACAAGTAAATTAGTCAGCAACGAAGTTAATCAAGCAGTAGTAGAAAAAGGGATTACTTTTGAAACCGACAACAAAACTTATGCTTACAATTTAGATCAGTTTATCTGTGTAAAATCAGAAGGTAACTATATAGAAATTTATTCTATTTCTGATGATCATAAACTGAAAAAAGACGTTGTTCGTTTATCATTAAAATTAGCTCTTCAACAAATTGATGACAGCTACAATGTACATCAATGTCACAGGTCTTATATTGCTAATTTTGATAAAATAATTAGGGTAAGTGGTAATGCTAGAAACTATGAACTCCACATCGATTTAATTGATTTTCAAATACCCGTTTCTAGGTCATTTTCTAAGGAGCTGATCAGTATTTATAAGTAAAATATTCTATTTATTTAGTGTCCCATTCGTCCCATTCATCACTAAAACATCCCTTTTCATACTAAAAATGGGCCTTCTCACCCCATTTTCTCCCAACCGTAACTTTTAGGTTTTAACTCTCTAAGGAAAGTTTGTAATTGCAATCAAACAAAAATATCACGCCATGTCTTTCCTGTTAAACCTATTAATATATACTCACTTGTTAAGTATACCTACAGATGATGTAACAATAACTATTTCCGGTTTGGAATCTTCCAAAGGTAAAGTGGAAATAGGTATTTATAATTCATCATCTACATTCCCTAAATCTAATGAATTTTACAAGGGATATTCTATTTCTCCCAATGGTTCGGAAATTACAATTTCTGTAAATGACCTGCCTGAGGGGACATACGCTATTGCCGTATGGCATGACGAAAATGAAGATAAAAAATTAAATACTAACTGGGTTGGAAAACCATCTGAAAAATATGGCTTTTCCAATAATGTTTTTGGTGTATTTTCCCCTCCTAATTTTGATGAGGCTTCATTTAACGTCGAAAAAAATAAATTAACTGAACTAAATATCAAACTTAAATAAGATGTCTTACCCACAATACGATGCAATTATCATTGGTGGTGGTCTTGGAGGATTGGTCTCTGCCGCTACTTTAAGTAAAAGAGGAAAAAAAGTATTACTCCTAGAACAACATTATGTTATAGGAGGTTGTGCGACTACTTTTAAAAGAAAAGATTTTATCATGGAGGTTGGCCTTCATGAAATGGATGGTTTATACGAAAGGGATATCAAAAATGATATTTTCGATTATCTTGATATTAAAAAGAATGTAGACTTATTACAAGTTCCTGAAGTGTACAATTTCAAATCGAATGATCTTGATTTTGTTCTTCCACACGGTCATGATGCAGCATTAAATGCTTTAGTTGAAAAATTTCCTCATGAACGAAAAAACATAGAAAAGTTCCTACTTTTCATGGATGCTATACTCTCAGAATTACCAAGTTTTCCAGTGGATAAATGGAAGCAGTATTTAAACTTGCCATTTATGCCTTTGACTTATCCAAATGTGGTAAAAGCATCTAAAAAAACGTTAGGAGAATGGTTGGATCATTACTTTGATGATGATAACCTGAAGTTAGTGCTACAGGCCAACTTACTTTATTATCATGATGATCCTTACAGCATGTCTATGATCTATTTTTCGGCTGCTCAAACCTCTTATATTTCTGGAGGAGGATATTTCATTAAAGGTGGGTCACAAAAGCTATCTGATTACCTTAAAGAGTTTATAGAAGAAAACAGTGGTACTGTACTATTAGGTCAGAAGGTTAAAAACATAATCATTGAAAACAAGGTCGCAACAGGAGTTGTTTTCCAAGATGCTTTTAATCCTAATAATACCAAAAAGGTATCGGGAAAAAAAATAATAGCCAATTGTGCTGTGCCTGTGGTAAAAAAAATGCTACCTAATGAGGAAGCTATAAAATTGGGCAAGAAGATTGACCATTTAAAACCTGCATGTTCCTTATTAAGCATCTACATAGGCTTTAAAAGTGATATCAAAAAGCTGGGCAGTAAGTATTACTCTACTTTTTTCAACTCTTCATCAGTGAAGAATATCAACGAGATTTATGCCAATGCTAATGGTGATTATTCTGAAAGGAATTATGTATTTGTAGATTATAGCCAGATTGATTCTGAACTTGCTCCTCAAAACAAAAGCTTTGGAGTGATCTGCTGTGCTGATTACCTGAAAAATTGGGAAAATTTATCTCCAGAAGAATATAAAATCAAAAAAGAAGAGGTTTCTAAAATTTTTATTGATAGACTTAATGATCATATACCAGGTATAGCCAATGAAATTGAGTACTACGAATTAGCCACTTCAAAAACAATCAATAGATATACAGGAAATCCATTTGGTACCCCATATGGTTTTGCTCAAACCCCTAATCAATCGGGAATGGGGAGAAATCCATTACAATCTCCTGTCAAAAATTTACATTTCGCCGGTGCTTGGACTTTTCCTGGTGGTGGATTTACAGGAGCTATAATCAGTGGTTTCCTTTGTGCGAACCAAGTGGACAAATCCATTAATTCTAAAAAGTTAACCAACTCAAATGTTCAAGATAATCGTTTGGTTAAACTTATTGAGAAAAAAAATATTGCACAAAATACAGTTGAATTAGTCTACGAGAAACCAGACAATTTTGACTATGATGCTGGACAATATGCTATTCTTGAACTTATAGATCCGCCCTTTTCAAATTTAGACGTCCCTCACAGGCCGTTATCCATCGTATCACATCCTTCTGAAAACAAAATTAAGTTTACTATGAGATACAGTAACAGTTCATTTAAAAAATCAATAAGTGAATTAATTGTAAACGATTACAGTAAAATTTACGGTCCTCTTGGAAAATTTACAGTAAAAAATGCTACAAAGGGTATTGCTTTTATCGTATCTGGAATTGGTATTACACCTATATTACCGCTTCTTATGGAGTTGAAAGAAAAAGAATATAAAGAACCAATTTATCTTTTCTATTCCAACAAAACAGAAGAGAGTGCCGCTTACCATGAAGATTTCTTAAAAATGAAATTGGATAACTTTAATTATGTCCCTGTATTTACATCAAAAGAAAAAAGAATAGATTCTAATTTCCTTAATGAATACTTACATCAATGGGGAGATTTCCATTACTACATTGTTGGATCAAGTGAGTTTAGTAAAAGTTTAGTAAAACAGCTTTCGTGTAATCCATTTATAGAACAAAAAGATATTAAAGTCGATGATTTTGGGTGATTTTAGAACTACATATTGGAAGGTTATTCATTAGATACTAACAGCTTATAAACGTATAATTCTAAGTTTACTGTAAATAAAAAAAGAGGTAGAAAAAACTTAAATGCTTATCTACCTCTTTTAAAATTTCTTGTATAAAAAACAAGCCAGGAACGCATCGCTACAACCTATTACCCTTGCTTACTTCCGTACCTGGGGGATTCTAGGGAGCAAATCGACCTGACTTGCGATGCAAAGGTACGTACATTTTTTTATTCTGCAAGGCTTTTTTCTAAATTTTATCTCAAAAACTTATAAGTTAATTATAATTATTTTACTATCAATAATTTATAGTTTATTTTTTTATCAAAAATATTTTTTTTAGGCATAATTAGAATTTACGGATGTAAATCTATAATTGTAAATCACATCAAATTATAGATTATAAATTAACATCCTACTTAATTTTATTTACAGTCTCCCTCATTAACAACTACCTATTTTTCAATACTATATATTTTAATAAAACCACCAATCTTAAATTAATTTTTGATTTAATTGTTAAATTTTCTTTACAAATATAACTTAATAAAATATACGTTAAAAATAGTAAATTGATAATTTTTCATTGAATATTTATAAAATTCGTAAAAACCAAATAATCTTAGTGAATGATTATTCAATTAATAGCTATTAAAATTATAACCTACTTATTCACACTTATTTAATAGTTAGTATTCTACCAATTGAGATTAACATTTAGTTCATTTAACATTGCACTTGCATACAATTGTAAGCTTTCACAAACATAAATTCTTATCTAATTCTATGGCACGCTACGTCATTACAATTTTATTCCTCAGTTTTTTAGGATTAAATATCCATGCCCAAACCACAACATCTGGAATGAGTGGTTTAATAACTGATGAAGACGGGAACACTTTAATCGGTGCTACTGTATTTGCTACACACACTCCTTCTGGTACTAAATACGGAGTAACTACTAGAGAAGATGGTCGTTTTGCTTTACCTAACATGAGAGTAGGTGGCCCTTACGAAGTGATCGTATCTTATGTAGGTTTTCAAAATGTAGCTTATAAAGACATCAATTTGACATTAGGTAACACTTATGTTTTAAATGTTACTATGAGCTCGGAGGACGAAATGTTGAATGAAATCGAAATCACAGCGACACAGGGTTTAGCTAATTCAGAAATGACTGGAGCAGCTACTAACGTGGATGAAAACACGTTGAGAATGATGCCTACGATTTCAAGATCAACTTCTGATTTTACAAGACTAACTCCTCAATCAGACGGAAATAGTTTTGGTGGTAGAAACAATCTTTACAACAACTTCTCTTTGGATGGTTCTATTTTCAATAACTCTTTTGGACTAGACGCTGCTGCTCCAGGTGGTCAAACAAACTCTCAACCTGTTTCTCTTGATGCCATTGAGCAAGTTCAAGTTTCTTTGGCTCCTTACGATGTACGTCAAAGTGGTTTTACAGGCGCAGGTGTAAATGCAGTGACAAAATCAGGTACTAACGAATTTAAAGGTACTGCTTATACTTATTTTAGAAACAACAGTATGATTGGTAGCACTGTAGATGGTGCAGATATTACTAATCCTGATTTAAATTACAATCAATCTGGTTTTAGTATTGGAGGTCCTATTCTTAAAAACAAACTTTTCTTCTTTGCAAATGCTGAATTTACTAGAAGAACTGATCCTGCTACTACTTATAGAGCTGCAAAAAATGAGCAAGAAGCACAAGATGCATTAGATGGTAAAATTTCTGGAGTATCTAGAGTTTTAGAACAAGATCTAGAAGACATTAGCAGCTTATTGAGAAATAAATACGGTTACGAAACTGGTCCTTACCAAGATTATAACTTAGAAACTTATAACAATAAGTTTTTGGCTAAGTTAGACTGGAACATAAATGAGGCACACACTTTTTCTATTCGTTATAATCACTTAACTTCTTATAGAGACAATTTACCTCACCCAATTGCGATCGCACCATCATCTCGTGTTCCTTCTGTGAATACAATGCAGTATCAAAATTCTGGCTATAGAATCAATAACAATTTCGATTCATTTATGGCAGAATTAAATAGCCGTTTCGGAAACAAGTATTCTAACAAAATGCAAATTGGTTATACAGCATTCAGAGATACCCGTGAGTTACCTAACTCAATGCCTTTCCCAATGGTGGATGTTGTTAAAGGTGGTACCACTTATGTTTCTTTTGGTTCTGAGCAATTCTCAGTAGAAAATAAATTAAGCCAAAACGTATTCCAGTTTACAGATAACTTCACTATTTATAAAAGAAATCACACCATTACTTTGGGTACAAACTTTGAATACTTTGGTTTTGAAAATGCGTTCAACTTACAAAGATATGGCTACCCATTCTTTGGTGGATATGAATACACAGGAGCTGCAGGTTTAGAAACAGCTTTAGATGGATACTTTGGTGGATTTGGTGGTTATGAAGGATATAGATCTTCAGTAACAGGTGCTCCAATTAAATCTGTTGATGTAAACGTTGCTCAGTTCTCTCTTTATGCACAAGACGAATGGAATGTAAATGATAACTTCGTTTTAACTTATGGTTTGAGAATGGACGTTCCAATCTATTTAACTGATATTGCACCAAACGAACAGGTTAATAATTACGAAGGTTGGAGAGATCAAAATGATCAGGCGGCAAGAGTTGATGTTACTCAACTTCCTAAGAACTCACCAATGTTCTCACCAAGAGTTGGGTTTAACTACAATGTAAATGGTCAAAATACAACTCAGTTAAGAGGTGGAACTGGTTTGTTTACCGGTAGAATTCCTTTTGTTTGGATCTCTAACCAAGCTGCAAACTCTCAATTCGACGATTGGTATACTTTCCAAATTAACGGTACTACAGACGATTTTAGATTCCCTCAGGTATGGAGATCTAATTTTGCCATTGACCACGAACTTCCTGGCGGTATTATTGGTACTTTCGAAGCGATCTATACAAAAGATATGCACGCTGTTCAACACGTAAACTATAACATGGTTACGAACAGAGAAAGAGCAACTGGAGCTGATAACAGAGAAATCTACCCTGCAACTGGTCCTAGAATTAAACCAATGTGGCAAGGTCCATCGGATGCTGAAGGTCAAGAAAACTCTTTCCTAGATGCTGGTATGATTATGTTGGACAATACAGACAAAGGTTACCAATATAGTTTAACTGGTCAATTGAAAAAGAATTTCAGATCAGGTGTTTCACTAATGGCTGCCTATACTTATTCAGAAGCGAAAGATATAACTTCTAACCCAGGAGAAATTGCTGCAGATGCTTACCAAAGAAATGCAGTAGTGGGTAACCCTAACACTCCAGGTTTAGCGTTTTCTTCTTTTGGATTAAAGCATAGATTAATTGCCTCACTTTCTTACGCTCTACAATATGGTAGTAAAAAGAACTTTGGTACTTCATTTGGTATGTTCTTCGAAGCGGCACAAGGTAACAGATTCTCTTACACATATGCTGGTGATATGAACAGAGACGGTATTATTGGTAACGACTTAATGTATGTTCCTGCTAACCGTGGAGAAATTCAATTGGTCGATATAACTGACGGAACAGGTAATGTTGTTGTTTCTGCTGAAGAACAATGGAACCAATTAGATGCTTATATCTCACAAGATGACTATTTAAGTTCAAGAAGAGGTGATTATGCAGAAAGAAACGGTGCTGTTTCTCCTTGGTACACTCAATTAGATATGAAGATCCTTCAAGATTTCAATATCGAAGTAGGCGGAAAGAAAAACACTATCCAATTATCATTTGATATTCAAAACTTGGGTAACTTATTAAACTCATCATGGGGTGTACGTCAGCAAGTAGCTAACGATCGCTTTATTAATTTTGTTGGTTATTCATCAGCTGATTCGAATACACCACAATATCAATACGTTGGCGGTAACACTACTTTCGTTAACAACACTTCTACAGATTCTCGTTGGAGAATGCAAGTTGGTTTAAGATATATCTTTAACTAAGCTTTAAGTAGTTAAATCAAAAAGGGCACTTCAGTAATTATGAAGTGCCCTTTTTGATTAAATGAAAAATTAAAAATGAAGAATGAAAAACGTGAAATGTTGAACTAACGCTCGTTCACATTTTACAATATTAATTTAACCATTGTGTCAAACTCACTAAATACGTTTCTCATTTTATTTCCTAAGACAGTAGTGTCTTAATATCATCCTTACTCAACTTCTTCATAAAGCTTTCTTCTGTTGTAATCAAAGTATCTGCTAATTCCTTTTTGCTTTGCTGAAGTGCCAAGATCTTCTCTTCCACTGTACCCCTTGTAATAAATTTATAGACAAACACTTTATTTTCCTGCCCAATTCGGTGTGCTCTATCTATGGCTTGTGCCTCGATTGCAGGGTTCCACCAAGGATCTAAAATAAATACATAATCAGCCGCAGTAAGGTTTAATCCTAGTCCACCAGCTTTTAATGAAATAAGGAAAATTTGAATGTCTTTGTTATTCTGGAAATCGTTTACTTCCTTTTTACGGTCTTTTGTTCCTCCGTCCAAGTAGGCATACTTCATTCCATTATCATCCAACTCTTTTTTGAAAATAGACAAGTGTTTAACAAACTGACTAAATACTAATATTTTATGTCCTTCTGCTACGGCATTATTCAGTGATCGAATCACCTCATCAAATTTACCAGCTGAGTCTTCGTATTTTTCTTCCACCAATTTAGGGTGATTGGCCAACTGTCTCAATTCTGTCAAGCCTTTTAAAAGCATGAATTGTGAACCTTTCACTCCTGTTGATTCTATATGTTCTAAAATATCGTTTCTGTAAGAAGATTTTACCTCTTCGTACTTCTTCTTTTGCTCTGCAGTCATATCGATATACATCACTTTCTCTACCTTTTCTGGTAATTCTGATGCCACCTGTGACTTATGCCTTCTCATAATAAAAGGCTTGATCAAACGATATAATTTATTGTATTTTTCTTCGTCCTTTCTTCTTTCAATTGGCGTCAAGAACTCTTTTTTAAAGAAATTCTGACTACCCAATAAACCTACATTGGCAAAATTCATTTGCGACCACAAATCCATTGTTGTGTTCTCAATAGGGGTACCTGTCAATAGTAATCGCTTTCTACTTTTTAACTGATTGACAGCTTTGGTCACAATCGATGTTGGGTTTTTGATCGTTTGTGCTTCATCTAGAATAATATAATTGAAGTAATATTCAGATAAAATCTCGGCATCAATTCTTGCTGTACCATAAGAAGTGATAACGATATCATAATGACCAAATTTTTCTGGATTCTTTACTCTATTCGTTCCTGTATAGTTCAGGATTTTCATCTTTGGAGTAAATTTCTTCGCCTCCATTTCCCAGTTGTATACCAATGAAGTCGGCATAATCAGAAGAGATGTTCCATTATGAGAAACTCTTTCAAATTCTAAGACGCTTAAAGTTTGAACCGTCTTACCTAGACCCATATCATCTGCAAGACACCCCCCAAAATTATACTCAGATAAGAATCTCATCCAATTGTACCCTGCCTTTTGATAAGGACGTAATTTTCCTTTGAACGATCTAGGTACTTTATAATCTTCAATTTTATCGAAGTCGCTTAAACGTTCAAGTTTTCTATCGAAGCTCACTTTAGCCAGCGAACCTTCTTGTAAATCTTGTACTAAAGCAAGGTGATGTTTCTGTAATCTTGGGGATTCATGATCAAGGAAATAAAAGAGTTCTTGATACTGAGTAAACCACTCATTAGGAATGATGGCAATTTCTCCGTTTGGTAATTCGAATTCATGTCTTCCTGAAACAATCAATTTTCTGATCGTTTGGAAAGGAATTTCGAATTCCCCAAATACTACTTTTGTTTTTATATCGAACCAATCTCTATCTTCAGTCACTTCGAGGTTAATCTTTGATTCTCCTACAAAGTATTTTTTTCCTTCTTCTAGGGATTGTGTGACTTTAATATTGAAATCAGCTAATGTATTCGAATGCTTTGACAACCACGAAAAGGCATCGTTTTTAGGAAGAACCACCCTACCCTTATCAATACCGTCTAATTGCATATTACCTACTGTTTGAAGAATAGACTCTTCAAATCGAGTATCTCTCCATGTTTTGGTAAATGTAAATTCGTCGTCTTCATAAAGCATTGTTACTTTACTTCTCTTACCAAATGTAGAAGCATCAACAACAACACCGTTATAATCAAACTGCATTAATAATTCTACTTCTGATGGAAGAACAACGTTCTCGTCTTCTGACTCAATTATTAATTCAGTTACCTTAAGTTTTGCTTTTACTTCTTCATTTCTATTCACAATAGAGAAACCACTTGCCCACACTTTGTAGTCTTCTATTAAGTGAGAAATAAACTTCTCATAATAACTTTTCTCCATTTTCTGAGGAACAGCAATGAAGTTTTTGTATAAAAATGGTTTGATTTTTTTACCGTCGACACCACCTTTAAAAGTAAAAAGCTTTCCTTCGAGTAAAAGCCAAGCCGGAGTATTTGATAATAACACCGCATTTTTATATTGAAACTCAACCTTTTCACCATCATAAAACATGAATGGTCGGTAGTTCGTATTTTCTTGTTCTTTATTTCTCCAGAATCTGAATTCTATTTCAGCTTTTTCCTTTTGAACCCGAATCGTTTTATAGGTAGGATTACCATCTTTCCCCATTTCGAAAACCATTTTATTATGCAGTTTTTCTAAGATTTTCGAACGCTGTTTCTCCACAAAAGCGTTAATCTTTTTTTGCAATAACTCATCTCCTTTTTGCTCATCAAAAACAGTCAAAAAGAATACGTCTGGTTTCATTCTCTTTTTATTACCAAAACGGTTGGCAATGGCATCGGGCTGAATTTCATCCATTAAAGCAATAAGCTCAAAATCTGTATCGTCTAAGCGTTGTTTAAATTCATGAGCATTTCTTGAGGAAATATTCTGATGCTGAAGGGTTAGTTTATTTTCCTTATTTAATTGTATAACAAAGGACTCAAAAAGATATCCTAAGAATTGATGTTGAAATAATGAATATACTAACTGAAATGGAAGTTGTGTGGAGACTTTCATTTAATTTAAAAATGGTAATTTATTCTATTAAAGTTTAAGCAACTCTAATCAAAGCACAACATTTTTTATGTGCACTTTTTTGCATTATTAAATCATCAAAACTAATAGATTTCGGAATAACTTCAAATACATCAGAAAAAAACTAGTGATTATTGATAATTATCATAGAGATATCTATTTGCAATGTTATTATTTCTAAAAAATCAGAGAGTTATGTTAGAAAGTAACAATTAATTGCAAACAATTGTCATTCAACAAATTGATTGTTTAGGTATATCCAATTTTCGAATGTAATTTTGAATGAAATTAATTCGCTAATAAGTACAAATTTATGTCCTCAAAGATTCATACAATACTTCTTTCCTCAATTGCTATATTAATGTCATTCTATATTCTATTTGACATCTACAAGGATAATTACTCTGAGGAAAAAAATGATCATCAACTTATCGTTGAAGAATTGGAAGGTTTAGGTCGCTTAGAACTCTACAAGGCACATGTTAGAGATGTAGCTGAGTATTCGGAAGATAACGAATACCTTGAGGATATTCCTATAGCCAATGAATTCTTTAAATCTAAAATTCTTGCAGTTATTGGAGGTGAGATTGTGGCTTATATCAATCTGAATGAAATCAAAAAAGACGATATTCACTTAATAGATTCTACTGTTGTTATTGATCTTCCTATACTTCATATTGATGGTAGAATAAACCCAAAAGAAGTAAAAATATATTCTTCTGAACATGCTGGCCCCGATGCAATGAACAAGCTTTATATAGAAGCAGAAAAGAAATTAAAAGTAACTGGGCAAGAAATGCAGTTAGAAGCTAGGGCAAAAGACAACGCAAAACAATATTTGGCACCTATATTGAGTAAGATAAGTGGTAACAAAAACATTAAAATCAACTTTAAGGATAGCGTTCATTTAAATTATATGCGCAAATAAGACTACTAATGACAAATCAGCTTGCATCGTTTTTTATTTTTTTGCCTTAAAGCTTACAATTCACGTTTTTTTTACACTAAAAGCTACTCCTTAGCGTTAGTAATTTGATTATTCTTGTAAATAATTGTATTATAATCTTGTTCTTTGAGGTCTATTCTTCTCAGAATTTAGATAAACCGCTAATTAATAGCATTTTTTGATCCTTTTTTTGACTTGTTCAACGCAGAGTATTGCCATGAAAAAGTACTACAACATCATAAATTACTTTACTTCTTTCTTATTACTTTCAGTTGTTATTGGAATAAGTAACCCTATATCAGCTCAAAATATTTTAAGTACTCACTACTCTAAAGATGATGGCTTAAAAGCTGATTATATCAAAAATATTGCAAAAGACTCCATTGGTTACCTTTGGATAGCAAGTGATAATGGCCTTATTCGTTACGATGGTAGCGAATTCCTTTCATTAGGAACTAAAAAATTAGAAAGCCAATACATCAAACAGGTATTCCAGAAAAAAGACGGTTCTCTTTATGCAATTTCGAATAAAGAGATTGTCCAAATCTATAGTAAACCGAATGGGGTATATTGGAACTTCCTTTTAAAAATGGAATCGGAAGAACAAGTACCTGGCAAACTTCATTATGGTAAATTACTTTACGAAGACAGAGACAATGTATTATGGGCTGCTGATAACAACCAAATATTCCGTCAAAATGAAAACAATAAGTTTGAAGTAAAATTAACCGATTTTACACTTCCTGCTGAAAATGAAAACCGTTCATTCCAATTAGTGGAAAATGCAAACGGTGACTTATACGCTTTTCACTATTCTGGTCATGTTTACAGATTTGATGTAGAAAAAGACAAATTTGTTCTAGTATCAAAAAAGGTTGGAAAGTTAAAAAATATACAACATGCAATTTGGTACACAGAATCTGCTTTTTTAGTTGCAGATAGCGATAGAGGCGTATCCTTAGTAGACGTTACTAACGATAAAGTCAAAGTAGATCAGATCGGTAGACAGTTTGATGCTTCATTTATTCAAGAAATTGGTACCGATCAGTACTTGGTGACCGGGTTTGTTAGTGGTATGTATCGTTTGGAGACCACTTTTAAAGGTTTCAAACTCTTCCGTGATCCAGAATTAGGTGTTTACAATGGTAACACTATTTACTATAATGACCTTGATATTTGGTTAGCAAAGGACAATGGTATTTCCCTATTCCAACAATTGCCATTTAATGTTTTCGCGAACAACTTAAGTACATCATATATACAACACATCAGTGGAGATGACGATAACATTTACTTCTCTGATGGTAATAATTTTTTCAACGGTACTATAAATACGTTAAACCAATTTACACTCAACCATAAGATCACTACAGGAAATGGTAACTCATTCCTAAGAATTCTACCAACAAAAGAAGGTGTTTATACTTCTGATGCCAATGGTATTATTCAGCTTTGGAGAAATGGTAAAGAGGTAAAGAAAATTGATATGTCTAATGTTGGTGGTGCTATTTATATCTTAGAGCAAGATAAAGATGGTTACCTATGGACTTGTCAAGATGGTGTTGTTGGTGCCATCAAAATTGGAAAAGACAACAAGCCAATTATCTATGGTATTGAAAACGGTATTAGTAGTAGACCTATCGTTATAAAAATTGACGATAAAGGAGAAATTTTTGTAGGTGGTACAGCTAAAGATGGTCTAATTTATCAATATGATAAAAGAAACGACATCTTTAAAAACCTGACTCCAGAGATTAAATTTAGGATAGACAACAACATCCAAACAAATGATATTGCGACCCTAAGTACTGGAGAAATAATTCTTGCTACTTCTTATGGTACCTTATTATTAAAAGACGAAAAGTTTAAGCGTCTTAACTTTGGTGATTATACTTCTGTAACAAATAACGCATTAGGAATTGACCCTAGTGAAAAACAACTGTGGGTGGCGACGTCAAATGAATTGATTCGTTATAACTTTGAAGTTGAAGAATATTTGATCTATAACAATAAAGATGGTCTTCCTGATGCCAACTTCAATATTAGAGGTTTGTTCATTGATGCTTATGGTCGATTATTTATATCAACTACAAGAGGTATTGGTTTTGCCCCTAACCTTCAGGTATTAAAAGAAACTCCAAGACCAATTGTTAAAAAGATATCTGCAGGAGGTGATGATATCCCTCTAAATAAAAGCTTAGAAGTTCCATCGGATAGTTATTTACGTTTGGATTATCATATTTCTGTTTATCCTACTGAAAACGTAGTTTTCCAAAGACGTATTCTTGGATACCCAGGAAAAGACGAATGGATGAACTTTGATAAAGAAAAAGAAGGATTACTAATCTCCGAATTGGAATCCGGAACATATACATTAGAAATTAGAGGTCGTAAAACTGGTAACTTCTCTTGGTCAAGACCTTTATCTCAACGTTTCTCTGTTTACACTCCATTCTATAAACAATGGTGGAGTTATTTGATCTATTTAGGAGTAACCATTTTTGTTATTGTCGTTACTATCCAAATTAACCGTTACAGATCAAGACGAGAGCAAAGAAGACTAGAGGAACAAGTAAATATTCGTACGAAAGAGGTGGAAATGCAATCTAACGAGCTTTCTGAGAAAAACTACGAATTAGAAAAAGCATTTAACCGTTTAAAAAGATCCGAAGCCATTCTAAACCACAACACCAAGGAACTAGAACGAGCGAAAAAGGATGCAGAAAAAGCGGCAAGTAAACTGAAAGATCAAAACAATCAGTTAGAAGAAACAACAAGAACAATTCGTGAACAACATCACGAAATGAAATCCCATAGAGAGCAAATTCTTAGACAAAACGAATTGGTAAAAGAACAAGCCTTACTACTTTCTCAACATAACGAAAAAGTAAAAAGCTCCGTAAACTATGCCCGTAGAATGCAAACAGCCGTATTTGGTCGTCCATCTGACATGGAAGACAAAATGCAAAGTATTGGACCTCACTGGGATGGTTTCGTTTACCTTAAGCCTAGAGATATTGTATCGGGTGATTTCCATTGGTTTGGTGAGAAAAACGAAAATTACATTATCGTAGCATCAGATTGTACGGGTCACGGTGTTCCAGGAGCCTTCATGTCATTAATTGGTAATGACCTTCTAAACCAAATTGTTTATGAAAGAGGTATTCTTGATCCGGGTCGTATTTTGAAATTGATGAATGATATGATTCGTCAAGCCTTGAACCAAGCAGAAAATGATGATTCTCGAGACGGTATGGACATTGCAGTTTGTGTGGTATCTCCTAAACGTAAAACATTAACATTTGCTGGTGCAGGTAGACCTTTATACTATGTCGATAAAACCAATCCATCAGAACTTCAACGCTTAAAAGGTGGTAAGTTTGGTGTCGGTGGTAAGAAGAATCAGAAAAAGGTATACGACTCTTTCTCTTTACCATTAGAGAACATCGAAGTATTCTACATTTGTTCAGATGGATACCAAGATCAATTTGGTGGTCCTAGTGGAAGAAAGCTAATGCAACGTCCATTTAAAGAACTCTTATATAATGTGCATAAAAAAGATATGAACATTCAAAGAGAAGCGATCTCTAAATTTATGGAACAATGGATGAGAGAAGGAAATCAAAGACAAATTGATGACATGCTCGTAATTGGTGTTCGTCCTCACGTTATTGTAGACGAGATAGAGGAAGAACAATTACAAATACAAGATGAATCGAAAATAGAAAGACATACTATTTTCTAAAAAATAAAATACACAACGAACGGGAAGTTAAATGCTTCCCGTTTTTTTATCAGATAAATCTCAAAAGATTACGATTAGTTAATATAAAGTTTAATTTTGCAGTGTGATCAACATAACTAACATAGTTACACAACACACCCATTCATTCAAACAAGCTTTTATCACCATTTTATTCTTTATTGGTGGGTATACAACCACCTTCGCTCAAGAGAATAAAATTTCTTCCATCACCATTTATAAAGTTGAAGACGAAGATTTATTAGATAATGAGTTGGCTCAGGAAAGGGTAATGATCAGTATCTTTAATCAAAATGTAAATGAATCTTGGCGATTCTTTTTTGAAAACAAGAAACTGATGGCATTAGCTTGTGATGAAAAAAAATTAGACTTTATAGAATTACTTCCTTCTAAAAGACAATATTTCTATAATTCAGAACAAAATATCAATGTCTCGTTTAAATTAAAAAATGATGATACATTCGAGATTTTGATCACTAAAAACACCATCCGACTTCAATCTTTTCTATTAAAAATCCCTTCTGAAAAGCTGTTTTTTCTAGATAATTTGAATAAAAAACATATCGAATCTTCATAATTACAATAATTGTTTAAACAAACAATTATTTTTTTGTACATTAGATGTAACTTAATCCTAGTGTTTATTTACACTCTCTTGAACAAAATGAAAATTGTTTATTTCAGATTTTATTCACTTCTCGTTCTATTTTCGATTGTTATCTCCACTCAAACATTAAAAGCACAAGGATGTTCTGACGCAGGTGTCTGTAGTATCGGTCCAATGACCCACAACAATACAATGGCCGATGATGCTTCTAATGGCGAAATTAGAGTTAAACCAACTTATTCTCTTGGAGAGAAACAAACACACATTATTGGACTTCAGTTAGAAGCTGATTATAATGTAAATGATAAAGTTTATTTTCAGTTTGTAATGCCTTATATCGTTTCCACAGGTGATTTAGGTACTGCAGCTGGCTTGGGTGACATTACCCTTTCTTTATCCGTTCCTGTTTATAAAAATGATAATGTGGTGGCAACTGTCTTTGGTGGTACTAAAATACCATTAAACGACGGTAACCTTAGCGATAATGGAAAAGCTCTACCTATGGCTTATCAACCCTCTTTAGGTACTTTTGATGCATTGGCTGGTATTGCAGTCAACGTGAATAAATTTTTATTCTCAGCAGGTTATCAGCATCCGTTAACTCAGAATAATAGTACATATGTTAATCCAAACCAAACTGCTGAATCCAAACTTTTAACGACTAATGGTTACGAACGTATGCCCGATTTAGCTTTACGTGCAGAATATAAAAAGACAGCAGAGAGTAAAGACAAATGGTCATGGAAAGCAGGTTTATTGGGTATTTATCACATTGGAGAAGATTCATATGTAGATCCTGAAACAAATGAACGTATTAACATCGAAAATTCTAGTGGATTAACTTTAAACATCACCGGTGGCATTGTTAAAACATTCGATAAATATACTATTGGTTCTGATTTAGGTTTTCCTGTTATGGCAAGAGAAGCACGTCCTGATGGTTTAACAAGAACTGTTGCCCTAAGTTTCTGGGTAGGATGGAAATTTTAATAAGCTGCCAATACTAATTTAGTTTTTGAAATATAATAATGACCGAACAAACATTCCTGTCAACATTAAATATATGTGACTTGATAATGAATTGTTCGGTCATTTTACTATTTATTCATCTTTGATTTTTAAGTAAATATTAATTAACAAATCAAAGGCAAAAAACTTTTCTTAAGATGTATTTGATTCATCAAAATTGATTAAATTTAAGTATAATCATTTTTGATATCTATGAGTATCGCTAATACAAATCAATACCTATGGGAAGGTGGTTATGAGAGTACAGACACTCACGCAACCACATTTAAGGTTACCCTCATTTACGATGATAACTCTGAAGAGATTTTCTTCGAAAATGCACAACACGATTTAACCGAAGACGACTTTTATGCCTCTAAATTATTAGCAGAAGAAGGAGTTGTCGATTTTTATATAGAACTAGAAGGTGTTTCCGTTTAATAACGAAGCACCTTCTTTTTTTATATAAACCGCATGATTTTTTAAACTTGGAGCCTTTCTAAAACACATTATTTAGAAAGGCTCCCAATCATCTTATTCCCTAATCAGCAAGTGAGATTGCTTGTCCATTTACCGAAGAGGTAATTACATATTGATTAGAAATCCATTTGTATTTAGAATAATACGCCTCTGCCAAACGGTGGATTCCCCATATCATTTCTTCTTTTGGTCTGGAAACGGTAGTGATTTTCATATTCGCCGTATTCTCCGAGCTCCTTGAATACTGAAACAACTTCCATAGACCTATTTCATCCATTAGTTTCAAAGCCCCTTCAGGACCATATTTACTAACTAAGTAATCTTGGAATTCCTGACCTTTAATTGGAAGAAGCTTCCCTGCCTTAATTTCTCTTTCGTACAGTTCTCTTTCTCCCATAGCATAGATATATGCCTGTGCCATTATCGCATCGTAATAATCAATTTCTCCTGCTGGTTGGGTGCCTGGCTCATTATCTCTTAAAAACGTGTAGGCATTGATCCAATTCAAATGTTCCCAATTTTCTAAATTTTCAGGAAACTCTGTCGCCAATGTATCCAAAAGTCCCATATAGTGCATCACTCTCCGTCTTTCATCAGAAATAGATAAAAACTCTATACCACTTATGGAATCATTATCATCTTTAAAGTAAGGGTCAACTATCGTTTGCTCTTCTATATTGACGATGTCAAACATTTCTGCAGTGTCCAGATCATATTTAATGAATGCTCTTGATAAGTCTTCCTGAAGTCTACCTTTAGCATCATCTAATCTTCCTGTAAAATAAGATTTAATCTCTTCATAATCGTACTTCTTAAAGAATGGATGAGTATTACTTGTTTTCAGCATATCCTTGTAATATTCACCTCTAAAGCCAAAGTGCTGTTGAAATGGAATATGACTATAATCTGAAGTATCTTGCATATGCAACCAATATTTCATGGCTGACTCTGGAAATGGTACATTGATACTAATTTTCACATCCGCAGATTGCTTTTCTATTTTAGACATTCTGTAAGCAATCGAATTGGCTAAAGGAGGAAGTATTTTCGTATAAAGCTTATTATTCAGCGTCATAGAATCGAGCATATTCTGTTTTCTAATCACAATACTTTGCTCATTATATACTGATTCCAAATCTGAAGTATCAAACCCTGGTAAATTAACTTTCTTAGGAGGATGTAAAGCGGCTGCATCTAAAAATACAGGCATAGTTTGCTGTTTCTTTACAATCTCTTTGATGATAAATGAATTAAGATTGGACATTCTAACACATCCACCTGAAAGTTCATATCCCAATTGATCTTCTCTATTTGTACCGTGTAGATAGAGTTGTCGTATACCTGAGTTACTATTATCTATAAACGCAAACTCATCTGGATTTTTACGCAAGTATTTGATAGCTTCGAGGTCAACAAATTCAGCCCCAAAATTTTGTCCAATCAAACCAAATTGATTAGAACAGATATATGCCTTTTCAGTCTTAGTTGATTTTCTGTAAATATATAGTGCCTCATTGGTATAAGCTTGTCCTTCTAACTTCCAAAACATTCTTTTAGGAGAAGTTGTCTTTGTTCTTGACTGCCATCCAGGTTGAGAATATTTTTCATAAACAATAAAATAGCCCAATGGAGTTCTTTCAGAATCTTCTTCGAAACCTATACCGTGCCATGCACTTGAAATGGGAAGTTCTATTAATTCACCCGTAGACATATTTACAATATATCCTTTTTGACCTCCAACATTAGACTTTGCAATATTACCAACAAAAGCATATCCAGATCGTATGCCTTTAGTTTGTCTCAAATAAGTAAATGCTTTATTCATTTTTTGATGAATTAAAGCAAAACGTTTAGGATCAGTTTGCTTATTTAACACCTTAAATCCACAATGAGAATTTTCTAACAACATCTGTTGCTGATGTTCTGACATCTTATCAAAATCCTCATAAAGTTCATTCAGGAAATTATCCGTAAGTAAAGCTAAACTCTCTGGCATTTTATCTCTTGCTTCCTGTAATTCCTGCATTGCAGGAGAAGAGTAAATTTTAGCCATCACTTCTTCAGACTCACTAGAACGTGATGCAACGAAAACATCATGACCAGTTAACGCTTTCCAATTAAAATCTTCCCCATTAAAATGATCCAAACTACTCAGTTCATTTGGCTGTTGATGAGGAGCACAAGAAAATAAAAATAAGAGAACATAACTTATTACAATGGAGCGCTTTTTCTGATACATGAGACTTTAAGTTTATATCACGAAGTTATCTGAATAGGTTAAAAAATGAATTTCAATATACTAAATATTCTTAGTTATAAAACGGGAATTTGTTCAAAAATATTACTCATTATAGGTCAAAAAAAAGATTGTACTTTTAAGTGAAGCACAATCTTTATATTTAGTTTGATGAATTAATCCACCCAATGAAGTACGTCTTTGATCACACTCCAATGTTCTTTCCTTCTTAACTGATCATCACCTAAGATCCAATAATCATAGAAACGATCGATAGTACCGTCTCTTTTATTTACCTCAATCCAGTTAGAAACAAAGCTTGTCATGGCCTCATCATTATTTCCTATTGGATAAGCTAATGGCAATGTTATTTTATAAGGTAAAGGATTAGCTATTTGATATTCTGGATGAAGTAATGTTAAAGCTGCACCTCTTTCAGCACTTGTCAGTAATCCATCTAAAGCAGGAATACTATCCTCAATATCATAAAAGAACTGATTGACGGAATCTAACCTCACCCCTGTCGCATTAGGGAAGTATTTGATAAACTTATCGGCTACATCTTTTCTTTCGAAATAACCGATTCTGAAGGAATCTAATGCCGCTGTTGTTTCAAACTGTTTGAAATGATCATCCTGATCTTTAACTACCAACGCCATGGTAACATCAAGATATGGATTAGAAAACGATAACTCTGCAGAGTATTGTGTGGACATAAATATATCTGACATAACGATATCAAAATGATCGTTTTTAAGCTCCACTGGCATATGTCCAACAGTTATTGGTACAAATTCTAGTTCAACTTCCAAAGCAGATCCTAACTCGTGAGCCATATCAATACCGAAACCAACTAACTCTCCTTCTTCATTAAAATAACTGAATGGGATTTCGTCTTCATAAAAACCAACTCTGATTTTCCCTCTTCTTTTCACTCTATCCAAAACACTTTCATTTTCTAAAAGCGGATCTGGATTAGGTGTCGACTTTTCTATTACTGTAAAAGGTACCAACTTATGAATAAGTTGCATATTGGAGATCACTTTATCGTTCTGATAAGCATCTTTTAAAGAATACCCTAAGAAAATACGAAGTGGTATTAAAGTCACAAAAAATAAACCTACAGTAGTGGTAAGTCCAAAAACTATTTTTCTCTTTTTTACTTTAAAAAATCCATAAGTTGAAGATAGTGTTAAAATAGTGAGTGTAATTAAATGCATTGCGCCTAATACTACTCTAACTCTATCTGTGAATACCGTAGATACCACAAATAATTGGAACATATCTTTAGGTATCTTGAGTAGATCTAGCATAAAAGGAATACCGGTTACAGGGGCTACAAAACTACTTAATAGAGTTGCTCCCATAAACATAGGGTAATCTTTTAAGGATATACCACTTCCTATGAACCATGAAGCAAATGGAACGAAGACGAAAATACATAAAGTACCCAAGTTCGGGAATGGGTATGCTAATGGCATTAAAATATCTATACCTGCGTTATTCTCTTCAGAATTTAAATCGTATTCCTCAAAAAGCTCTTTGATGTCTTCGATAAGCTGAGGTAAAACAACAATGATTTTACCTGTCGCAAAAATGGTAATTAATGTAGCCTTGGTGTACTTGAAAATATCCTTATACTTAAATGGTGTACAAGCAGAAATTAGCATTGGTAACACCCAAAAACACATGATTACTACAGCAACAATATAGGTAAGCAAATAGGCTTGCATTTTACCGAGTTCATCCAATGTCATGGTACCCGCAGTACTTGCTGCTATGGCAAAAACACCTGCCGGAGTAAGCTTTACTACTAATTTATTTACTTGGTTTAGTGCTTTATTGAAAGCATCTAAACTATGTAATAACATATCCTTGTCTTTTCCTTTGATCTGCATCACTCCAATACCTACTAGAATACTGAATAGTACTACTGCAGGAACTTTACTTGATGATAAAGAGAAAAAAGGATTAGCAGGAATGTATAATTCTAAAAAATCCAATTCTGGGGCTGGTGCTACAAAACTTGAGCTAAAGAAGTTCGCTGACTTCCATTCTGGAAAGGCTAAAGGTAAAATCATGACTACCGTTAAACCAATAGCCAACAAAATTGAGAGGAAACGAATTCCTTGTATAATAAGCTTTCTACCATCATCTAACGATAATCTACCAATATTAACGATGAGAGAGAAAACAATATACGGTAATACCGTCATTTGAAGCAACCCGATGAAGGCATCTCCAACAATTGCTAAATGCTTACAATATTCTCCAAAAAATAAACCTGTTGCTATTCCAATAAATAAACCAATGAGGATTTTAGTGGATAACGTCATTGGCTTTTTCTCACCTTCTTTGTTTGGGGATGTAGATTTCGACATATAATTGACAAGTAGATTATTAGTTGATCCCTCAATTTAGTAGTTCTAATGTAAATTGTTTCAAACTAAATCGAATTATCTTATAAAGAATTCGGGATATAGATCAAAAAGTATCATCTATTAAATAGTATTTAATAAAATAAGGGTGTCGAAATAATTTATCGACACCCTTACCATAAATGTTCATCAATTTATTAGGCTTTAAATATGCAATTGATAAACTAAACTTATGTTGTAATACTACTTATTTATGCTGCTTTTGTATTTACTTCTTTGATGTCATCTGTAGATGAATCTAAATTTTCCATAATTACAGCACAAGATGCATCCCCTGTGATATTTACAGCCGTTCTGAACATGTCAAATATTCTGTCTACACCAAAAATTAAAGGAAGAGCTTCAACAGGAATATTTACAGCCATTAAAACCGCAACAGAAAGTAATGTTGGGCCTGGTACTCCAGCTGTACCTACTGCTCCTAAAACAGAAACGATAGCAATGGCTATGTATTCACTAAAGCCTAATTCCATACCATATAACTGTGCAAAAAATATGGCAACCATAGGATTAAAAACAGCATTTCCTGCCATATTCACCGTTGCACCTAATGGAAGTACAAATGAAGAAATAGATTTCTTTACTCCCATATTTTCACATGCCTTGTAATTTAATGGCAATGTAGCCAAAGAGGAGGCAGACGATACCGCAAATACTTGTGGCGTCATCATCTCTTTGAAGAACTTAATTGCTGATACTTTACTTAACCATTGTACCAATAACCCAAAAACAGGGAAAGTCACAATCAGCAAAGCAAGCATGTAAAGTATAAATAACTGTCCAATACTTGACAAGACATCGAAACCAAAGGTTCCTACAGCATCAGCCATTAAAGCCAATACACCAAAAGGAGCAATCCACATTACTTTGATGATCATCCAAGTAAGAACATCATTCACTCCTTCTATAAATTTAGTCACTAAATCTCTTTTTTCATTAGGTAGCTTACCAACTCCTACACCAAAGAATAAAGCAAAAACAATAATAGGTAAAACCTCACCTTTACTAAGGGAAAAGAAAGGGTTGGCTGGAATGGCTCCAAGTAATGTATCCCAAAAGCCAGCAACATCTCCTCTATCTTTTAAAGAGGCATCTGTAATACCTTGCGCTAGATTAGAGATATCCAATCCAGCTCCTGGCTCGAATATCATTGGAAATAATATACCAAAGAACACTGCTATAAATGAGGTAACCCCAAAATAGACAAATGTTAAAGTACCAATTTTACCTGCATTTTTAGATTGTCCCAATGCTTGTGCTCCCATAATAATTGAAAAAAACACCAATGGAATCACTAGCATGGATAGTAGTTTTATAAAGATCTGACCTATTGGTGCTATGACAGATACGTCTTCACCGAAAACGTACCCCAAAGCTGCCCCTAAAATCATCGCGATCAAAATGGCAATACCTAGGTCGATTTTAAAGAATTTCATATATGTAGTTAATATGTGATTATAATGAGTTGCAAAGTTAATGTATATATCCTCAAAAAAAAGGCATAAAAAAAACCCCATCACTTAAAGTAATAGGGTCTTATTTCAATAAGGTCATTCCTTACAGTCAAAACTTATTATTGCTTGTTGAAGACGTAAGTATAGTTTCTTTCTGTACCTTTTGGTCTTGCAGACGAAGTGTCATCTGTTTTGATTAAAGTAATTGTTGCAGCAGAAGTAGAGCTACTTACACTACCTTCAGTCCAAAGAGAATTGAAAGTTTCATAAGTGTGATCACCATCTGTTAATGCTGGCATTAAAGTAGTTTCTCCAATACCAGATAAAGTTACTTTGTCAGAATGTAACACCATAGTAATAGTTACTGACGGAGCAGTTTCACCTTCAGGATACGTAATACTTGCAGAAGTATAAGTAGTTGAAGTTGGAGCCGGATCAGGATCATCATTGCCACCACAGCTAGATACTGATACCATTAAACCAATTAGTGAAATTACCAATAGTGCGTTTTTCCAAATGTTTTTCATTACAATTTTTTTTTAAGTTTTAGAATGTAATAGAGACAATTGAAATAAGGAGACCGACTGATAGCAAATATACTAAATCATATCAGAATTTATAACTTTCTATAGAAATTATTTCATTACATATCTCATATTCATACTTTTGATTACTGCAGATAATCAATAGTTTATTCTGTTTTACTTTCTCTAACCAATTTTGATACCATTTGATATTATTGGCGTCTAAATTGGACGTAGGCTCATCTAAAAGTAAAATTTCACCCTCTGTAAAGAAGGCTAGTGCTAGTTTTAACTTCTGTTTCATCCCCGATGAAAAGTCCTGTACTTGCTTATATTTCGACTTTTCAAATCCCAGAATATCAATAATTTCTTTTTTCGTTTTTGTTCCTTTCTTTAAGGAAAAATGAAAATCAAGATGCTCTTCTAAAGTAAATTCTTCTATTAATTCTGTGTAAGGACCTGCAATTGAAAGTACTTTCCAAATATCATCTACTGCAATCTTTTTCCCTTTTTGGTCATAATAATTGATTTGACCTTTTGAGGGATCATTAATCCCTGCCAAAATCCTTAGAAAAGTAGACTTACCACTACCATTCCCTCCAGTGATAGCGTAAATTTTGTCTTGAACAAAAGAATAATTGATATCTCTAAATATCCATTCTCTTGCAAATCGTTTTCCTAAACTTGATAATTCTATTTTCATCTTATAAAAAACAAAACCATCTTTCCTTTAATAGAAAAGATGGTTTCAATATAAACATATAAATGTTAGTATCCTTTGATGATGCCTCTCTCAGAGTTTTTAAGGAACTCTAGAATTGAATCTCTTTCTTCCGAAGAAACAAACTCCTCTTCCATTGTTCTAGTTGCTTCTGCAATAGTAAATCCTCTTGTGTAGATTAAGCGGTACATTTCATGAATTTCTTGTAAAGATTCACTCTCATACCCTCTTCTTCTAAGACCTACCGAGTTAATACCACAATAGCTTAGCGGCTCTCTTGCTGCTTTTACAAATGGAGGAACATCTTTTCTTACTAAAGAACCACCAGCAATAAATGCATGGGCCCCTATTTTCACAAATTGATGAACAGCTGCAGTTCCAGCAATGATTACATGATCAGCAATCTCGACGTGGCCTGCGATCTGTGTAGAGTTAGATAAAATACAATTATCTCCCATGATTACATCATGAGCGATATGAACGTAAGCCATCAACATACAATTGCTACCTACAACTGTTTTCATTTTATCTGTAGTACCTCTACTCACAGTCACACATTCTCTTAAAACCGTGTTATCGCCAATATAGGTAAGTGTTTGTTCTCCTTTAAATTTCAAGTCCTGAGGAATACCAGAAATACATGCACCTGGAAAAACTTTTACATTTTTTCCGATACGTGCTCCGTCCATAATTACCGCATTAGGACCAATCCATGTTCCTTCACCAATTTCTACATCCCCTTGGATAGTGGCAAAAGGTTCTACGATCACCCCTTCTGCAATTTTTGCATCAGGATGGATATTGGTCATCGGATATTTCTCAGCGTAAGGATTTTTCGACATCGTTTATATCTAGATCAGTGACTCCATCAAATAAATTGAAGGAAGGATGGGTAGATTGTAAATCAATCTACTCATCCTTTAATATTTTTAAGCGTTATTATCTTTTTTTACTAAAGATGCTGTCATAATTGCTTCTGTAACCAGTTTATCACCCACATAAGCTTGACCTTTCATCTTTGCGATACCTCTACGAATAGGCATCAATAATTCACATTTGATAACCAATGTATCTCCTGGAACTACCATTCTTCTGAACTTACACTCTTCTACACCAACAAAGTAAGTCCAGTAATTTGCAGGATTATCCACAGAGTTCAATACTAGAATTCCTCCTGTTTGTCCCATTGCTTCAATTTGAAGTACACCCGGCATAACTGGGTTGCTTGGGAAATGTCCCATAAAGAATTCCTCGTTGATCGTTACATTTTTCACACCAATAACATACTTATCAGTAATCTCTGTAATCTTATCAACTAATCTAAATGGATACCTGTGTGGTAGTAACTCCTCAATTTGATTAATATCATATATTGGAGCTTGAAGAGGATCGTAAGTAGGTACATTTTTACGAGCTGATTTCAACATCAAACTCTTTAATTTTCTAGCGAAAGCTACGTTGGCAGCGTGACCTGGACGAGCCGCTAAAATTTGACCTTTAATTGGTCTACCTACTAATGCTAAATCACCTACCATGTCTAACAATTTATGACGTGCAGGTTCATTAGGGTGACGTAACTCTACGTTATTCAAAATACCTTCTTCAGCAACTTCTACTGATGGCAATTCAAACAACTCAGCTAAATCGTCTAAAGTTTCTTGATTTACTACTTGATCAACAACAACAATGGCATTATTAAAGTTACCACCTTTAATAAGGTTGGCTTTTCTTAATGCCTCTACTTCATGTAAGAAACAGAAAGTTCTTGATGATGCAATTTCTGCAGCAAAATCTTCTATATTATTTAAAGCAGCATGCTGAGACCCAAGTACTGGAGAGTTATAATCTACCATTACAGTTAAACGGTAATCGTTTAATGGTAATGCAGCAATTTCTACTTTTCTATCATCTTCCTTATAGAATACTCCTTCTGGAACTTCAAAGAAGTTACGCAAGCTTTGTTGCTCTTCTAAGCCTACTTCCATTAAAGCTTCTACAAATTTAATAGAACTTCCTTCCATAATTGGTGGTTCTGGACCATCAATTTGGATCAAAACATTATCAATTTGTAATCCAACTAGAGCTGCTAAAACGTGCTCAACAGTATTTACTCTTGCTCCATCTTGTTCAATTGTAGTTCCGCGAGAAACATCTACTACATTGTCTACATCACAATCCACTGTTGGCTGACCTTCGATGTCAACTCTTTGAAATTTGTAACCGTGATTTTCTTCCGCAGGTAAAAATACCATTTTACTAATGGCTCCTGTATGAATACCAACACCTTCTACGGTCACTGGCTCTTTAATTGTATGCTGTTTTGTATACATCATTCAATAGGTTTAGCAACTTAAAATTGCTGAACTACTTGGTTTATTCTATTCTAATTAAGTCGGTAAAAGTTACCAGACTACAAACTTAATACTTTTTTTTCAAGATCTCTTACAATTCTTTGCAACTCAGGTAGCTTCCTATACACTGCAAAAGATTTTAAGTGCTCTATAGATGGTATTGCAGGAGAACCCATAATTCTTGTTCCAGCTTGCTCCACACCTTGAGCTAATCCTGATTGTGCTGCAATCATTGTACGATCTGCAACTTTAATATGGCCAGATACACCTACTTGACCACCTACCATACAGTTTTCTCCAATCTCACTTGATCCAGAAACACCTGTTTGTGAAGCAATCACAGTATTTGAACCAATTACTACATTGTGAGCAATTTGAATAAGGTTATCTAGTTTCACTCCCTTTTTCAAAACTGTAGATCCCATTGTAGCTCTATCTACCACTGTATTCGCTCCAACATCAACATTATCTTCTAAAATAACATTACCAATTTGAGGAATAGTTTTATAAGTACCATCTTTTTGAGGTGCGAAACCAAAGCCATCAGAACCAATTACTGCTCCGGCTTGTAGGGTACAGTTGTTACCCAATTTAGAACCATGGCAAACTTTTACCCCTGCATATAAGACGCAGTTATCGCCAATCTCTACACCTTCTCCAATAAATACTTGTGGGTGAATCTTAGCATTTTTACCAATTTTCACACCTTTAGATATATAAGTAAAAGCCCCAACATAAGCTGTCGCTTTATCCATTTCAACAGATTCGTCTATAAAAGCAGGTTGTTCAATACCTACCTTTGCTAAACTCAACATTCTTTGGTACTCTGTTAATAAATCAGTAAATCCTGCATAAGCATCTTCCACTACAATCATTGCACATGGCACTTCCTGTTTTGGAACAAAAGATTTACTTACAATAACCGCACTCACTTTAGTTGAATAAATAAATTCTTCGTATTTCATATTGGCTAAAAACGAGATGGCTCCTTCATCACCTTCTTGAATTTTAGCAATTGTAGAAACTTTTGCATTTGCATCCCCTCCAACTACTTCACCCTGAAGTAGCATTGCAATCTGCTGTACAGTAATTTCTAATTTCATAATGCGGTATTGCCTCTTATTTCTTTATCAGAATATATTAAATTTTTGATCTTTATTCGACCAACGAACAAAAAATCATGCTAAGATACAACTTTGGGTTGGCATAGATAATATTTTGTGACAATTTTAGTTAATGCCTCTATGTTTGATAAGTCAGATGCATTTGAAATATCTAATATATCGCCACTTTTCATTTTCACCTTAATATTCTGTTTATCAGAAGTATAAGCAGCATTACTTACCTTTCCATGTAAACATAAATAGCCAATTTCTTCTTCAGAAAAATTTTTATCCAACAGTGATTTTTTTACTGTATCAATCTTATTTTGATCAAATTCTTCATGTGAAAGTTCACAATCAAATAATTTCCTTTGTAAGATCCCTTTTACCAAAACTTCTAAAACCCTATCTCCAGATGTTTGCCAAGATTTGATAACATTCCAAATATTGTAATCATCTAATTGTAAATAGTGTTCTAAAATTTTAGGATCACTTTCAAAATTCTTTTTAGAAATAGAGTTTTTTAAAAAAAAGCCCAAGTCAGGATCACACATCAATTCCTTACCTTGTTCTATTAAATATTTTGCTCTTTTTATTATATTCTGAAGCATCAACTCTGCAGCTAGGCCTGTTCGATGTAAATAAACTTGCCAATACATCATTCTTCTAGCATTTAAGAAACGATCGATGCTGTAAATTCCTTTTTCCAAAATAACAATCTCATCATCATGAACATCAAGCATTTTGATGATTCTATTTGCACCCACACTTCCCTCGATCACACCAGAAAAGAAACAATCTCTTTGTAAATAATCTAGTCGGTCCATATCCAACTGACTAGATACCATCTGATGAAAAAAATGTCGAGGATACTCACCCGTGAACATTTGAATTGCCATATCTAACTGACCATCCATCTCCTTATTTAATTGATGCATTAAATAAAGAGAAAGCTCTTCGTGATGAACATTTAATAAGATTTTTTCTAATGCATGTGAAAAAGGACCATGCCCAACATCATGAAGTAAGATAGCAATCATTGCTGCTTCTTTTTCCTCCGCAGAAATTGATGTCCCTTTTCTTGCCAATGATTCTATGGCAGATTTCATCAAATGCATGGCGCCCAAAGCATGACTAAAACGAGTATGCTGTGCTCCAGGATATACCACACTCGAACAACCCATTTGCTTTATTCTAGTCAATCTTAAAAAAATGGGATGATTGACAAGCTCTAAGATGAGATCTGACCCAATGGATACAAAACCATAAATAGGATCATTGATAATTTTATACATAGTAATTAAAAGCGTTTTCCTATACTAAAAATCACCTCAGTACGAGAATTGGTAATATCTGTAATAGGATAAATCAAAACTGTATTGCCGTTTTCATCAACAAAGTTGGCATCTAATTGATATGGGCTATGTAAACCTTTCCATTGAGAATATATTACTGCCATATCTATATAGAATGCTTTATTTCTATAACCTAAACCACCAGAGTACAACATTTTACTTTTATCTACTCCAAGGTTGTATTCTTCTTTTTGTGGATCTTGATAGAAAGCATATCCTGCTCTTAGGTTAAAGTTTTTATTTACTCTAAACTCTCCACCCAACCTAATATTGACTGTGTTTCTATACTCCTCATTTAGGATTTCATTATCACCTTCTGTATTATCAGGGAAACCGTCACTATATGGCCCATAATAGGTTTTCATTTTATTGATCTTCATTGCAGTATAACCAACATATTCTACATCAACCGTTAGGAAACCTTTTTTCCCAAAGAAAGTAGAAAAACCGCCAGATGCTCTCCAAGGAGTATTCATATTATAAGTGGTTCTTATTTCTTCATGTCGAGCTGATCTTCTACCATTGTATTTGGCATCAACATCAGATGCATTGGGATTATACAATGGTTTTCCTTCTGGGTTGTAAACGAAAGAAGGATCATCACCTGCAAAATGAGCATCTTGATATTTAGCATCATTCCAAATGTAATTATTATAATCTCTCGTCATAGTTGCTGTGTAAGTGTCTTCCATTGTATGCCATGTAGGAGATGTAATTGTTGCCCCTATACGTAATGCATCAATTGGTCGCCATATCACACCGGTTTGGAGATTAATACCCCAACCATTGGTTCTAAAGTCCTCATTCAAACCAAGATATGTTAACTGACTATCTCTTAACTCTACATAAGAAGATGTTTTGTGATAGTTGGTATACTGAATACCTACCTTTGCTCCTATATAGAACTTATCGTCATAATTTGCTCCATAGGCAAAACTGGTTTCGTATTGACCACCTCGAGTTTCTTCTACTTGAGTTCTTGATGATACAGGCGTGTTTGTAAAACCATTTTTATCTCTATCCAAGATATAGTAATAATTATAGCTTTCGTCATCATCACCATAAATTGGTTTGATTAGATCTAGATAATAAGCCATTTCATCTAAAGCAATAAAAGGATAACCTTGATTATAAAAGCTTTTAGCTTCGTCAAGTCTAAACTTTTCTACTCCAAATGCTGCTTCTTCCAAATAGTTCAACATTGATGTACGATTCGTACCATCTTCTGTGTAAGAAATATGTTGGTTATAATCAGCCAATCGGTTAAATGATATTGAAAAGGCTCCTCCTCTCCAACCTGCACCCTTACCGTTATCAGAAACACTTGCGTGATCCCAAACGATACCAAATTCTGGTAAGAAAAATTTTGACGCATTACCGGTACCTGATGTACCCACCCCACTAGCTGAAGAACCTGTAAAGCCCATACCAGCTGAAAAATGATATTCTGATTTTCTTATAAAACCCAAACCTGCTGGGTTTAATACACCATGCGAAAAGTCACCACCAAGCGATACTCCAGCACCTCCAAGTCCTCTAACCCTGGCTGTACCCATTGGATTTTGCTGCGAAAAATTCACCACATCTTTATAAAACCCAGTGGCAAGATAAGTTTGTCCATTAGTACCCATCGATACTAAAAAAAATATCGTTAAGATGAATAATTTTCTCCCTGTTAGATTATTTATCATAAGTATTTGTGATAATTATTTAGAAAAAATGATAGGAGATAGTTGTTTTTAGTTATTGAATTTAAAAAAAGGATGCTTCGGGTAGAAACATCCTTTTGCTCATATATAAGTGAAATTATCTTCTTCTGACTGATCTACCCGCAGAACCAGAACTTCTTCCTGCACCAGAAGAAGGTGAAGCTCTGAAAGATGATCCTCCAGAATTATAAGAAGGTCTTCCGTAAGAATTGTTATTAAACGGATTTGAACTTCTTGTGTTATTGTATCTTTGTGATTTACTTGGCGTTCCTGCTGATCTAGCACCAGAAGAAGCCGTCGAAGGTGTTCTGTATCTTGATGGATACTTTAAACCTTTATTCGATTGTGCTAAACCTCTATTTCTAACACTGTTAGCATATGCTCTTTGTTCAGGAGACTGAGTAACATGGATTGGTCTATAACCCCAACCCATACCTGGATAACCCCAACCCATGCCAGGGTAGCGGCCAGCCATCATTGGATCGTACCAGCCCATACCTGGGTAACCCCTACCGTAGCCAGGGTATCCCATACCCCAACCCATGCCTGGATAACCCATTCCATAACCAGGGTAACCCATACCCCAGCCCATACCTGGATAACCCATGCCATAACCAGGGTACATTCCCATACCCATGCCCATGCCAATTCCTAAACCAAGTTGAAAAGCTGAATTATTTCCGAATCCTATACCAACACTTGTACCAGTACCAAATGTACCTGCACTCATGCCTATATTAATAGAAGGATTTGAGAAAAATCCACCTTTTTTAGATGTTTTTCCTGCTTGTTCGGCGATACTCATTCCTTGAGTAGCTTCCATGTAAGCATTTCCTTCTGTAGGTATTGATGAAGGAATTACTCCTTCTTCTGTTACATAATAATTATATCCATATCCAGAACCTGCACCGTCTGGATTAGAAAATCTACTTTGTGGGTTTTGTCTTTCCGGTGTAGCTGGAAAACTATGCATCCCCATATCAACTGGAACAGCTGCAGGCTTTGCACTTAATACCTCTCTATCCGCTTTAGTGAAGTACATATCATCAAACTCTTGAGCTTGTGCAGAAGCGACGATGAATAGTGTACTGAGAGCGGTGCATATCCATTTATTCATAATAAACGTAGTTACATCGGTTTTTAATCAATATGAGGTTAAAAAATTATTATATTTGCAAACCTCTTGTCGAAGCATGATTAGGTTTCTGTTTAGCTTCATTACAAATATAACAATTTTAAGCTAACATTCCCTAACTTTATCTCTACAAGAGAGTTAAAAGAGGTTATAACAATTTACAGATAATAAATATATCATGGCAAAAGGCTTACCGAAGAGAGGCGATGATCACTCGGCGTGGTACAACGAGTTAGTAAAAAAGGCAGATTTAGCTGAAAACTCAGCAGTAAGAGGCTGTATGGTTATCAAACCTTATGGTTACGCTATCTGGGAAAAAATGCAACAAACATTAGACAAGATGTTCAAAGATACAGGACACTCTAATGCTTATTTCCCTTTACTTATCCCGAAATCTTACCTAAGCAAAGAGGCTGATCACGTAGATGGTTTCGCCAAAGAATGTGCAGTAGTGACTCACTACCGTTTAAAAAATGCTGAAGATGGATCTGGAGTTGTTGTTGACCCTGAAGCTAAACTAGACGAAGAATTAATCGTACGTCCTACATCGGAGACTGTTATTTGGAGTACTTATAAAAACTGGATCCAATCATATAGAGATCTTCCTTTATTAGTCAACCAATGGGCAAACGTAATGCGTTGGGAAATGCGTACTCGTTTATTCCTAAGAACTTCTGAATTCTTATGGCAAGAAGGTCACACGGCTCACGCTACTGAAAGAGAAGCAATTGCTGAAACAAAACAAATGTTGGAGGTATATGCTGATTTTGCAGAAAACTTTATGGGTGTTCCAGTGGTAAAAGGTGTAAAAACTGCTAATGAACGTTTTGCGGGTGCGGTAGATACTTTCTGTATTGAGGCAATGATGCAAGATGGTAAAGCATTACAAGCAGGTACTTCTCACTTCTTGGGTCAAAACTTCGCCAAAGCATTTGATGTAAAATTCTCAGATAAGGACAATAAACTAGAGCATGTTTGGGGTACTTCTTGGGGTGTTTCTACTCGTTTAATGGGTGCTTTAATCATGGCACACTCAGATGACGAAGGTTTAGTACTTCCTCCAAAATTAGCTCCTATCCAAGTGGTTATTGTACCGATTTATAAGGGTGAAGATCAATTGGAAGCTATTGCTGAAAAAATCAAACCAATCCAAAAAGAACTTCAGAAATTAGGAGTATCTGTGAAATTCGACGATAGAGATTCTCTTCGTCCAGGTTTCAAATTTGCTGATTGGGAATTAAAAGGTGTTCCCGTTCGTATCGCAATGGGTCAGCGTGACTTAGAAAATGGTACTGTAGAAATTGCTCGTCGTGATACTAAAGAGAAAAATACGTATCAGCTAGATGGTATTGTTGAAACAGTTCAACAATTATTGGAGGATATCCAAGAAAACATCTTCAAAAAAGCACTTGATTATAGAGATACACACATCACTAAAGCAGATACTTTTGATGAGTTCAAAGACCTTTTAGAAAACAAAGGTGGATTTATATCTGCTCACTGGGATGGAACAACAGAAACAGAAGAAAAAATCAAAGAATTAACAAAGGCAACAATTCGTTGTATTCCTTTAAATAACGAGCAAGAAGAGGGCAAGTGTATTTACACTGGCAATCCTTCTACTCAACGTGTGCTTTTCGCTAAGGCATACTAATTCTTGATCAAAATATATTTTCATGGATAGTACTCGTAATTTACTTGTACTATCCTTTTCTTTTAAATAAGAACATGATTAAGTTTATATATTAATCAGGTTCGATTAGAATATATCTTCAGAATAAATTATGGAATTAAATCCAGTAATCATCATTGGTGCAAGCGGTTTAGGTAAAGCTGCTCTTGATATCTTTAAAAGCCAAGGAATAATGGTGTATTGTTTCCTTGATGGCAATGAAGAACTTCATGGTGCGGAAATAGGGGATGTTACCGTAATGGGTGCTCCTACCAACGATTTCTTGAAACATATTGGTAAAAAGTGCGATGCTTTTGTTGCTATAGAAGAGTTAGACACTCGTCAGAGTATTATCAAAGTAGTAAAGGAACGCCGTAAGGTGATGCCTGTAAATGCGATCCATAAAGATTCTAGCATCGCTGAATCTGCATTTATTGGATACGGCAACTTCATCAACGCTGGAGCTAGAATTGGATCTGACGTAAAAATGGCCGACCACTGTATCGTTCATTCCAATTCCGTATTAGAACACGATGCTCAATTGGATGAATTAGTAACAGTAGGCTCTGGAGCTATTATTGGTGCCGGTGCTCAAATTGGTAAAGGTGCACATATTGGTTCTGGTGCTATTATCGCTCCTAATGTAATCATTGGTGAAGGTGCTCAAGTAGGACCTGGCTCACTTGTTATGATGGAGGTTAAACCTAATACTACTGTATTTGGTATGCCTGCGAAAGAAATATAATTAGGTAATAACTAATAGGTAGTAGGTAATAAGAGTTCTCAAAACCATCTCTATTATCTACTACCTTTTTCTTAAAAAGCAATTATAGCTTTTACCTAACTATAAATACATCAAGTAATAAAAATAATAGCGAGCATTCCTTCCCCTATTACCTATTACCTATTACTTACTACTTATTACTTAAACAATGCGTCTCATCTCCCACCCTGTACTCTGCAACTATTACGTCACCTACAGGTGCAATGCAAAATGTCATTTTTGTGATATTTGGGAAAAGCCATCTCCTTACATTACCCTTGAAGACGCAAAAGCCAATTTTGAAGATTTAAAAAAATTAGGGGTAAAAGTAATTGACTTTACTGGAGGCGAACCACTTCTTCATCAACAACTCCATGAATTACTAGCATTGGCTAAAGATTATGGATTCATCACCACAGTTACTACCAATGCCTTACTTTATCCTAAAAGAGCAGAGCAATTAAAAGGGTTGATAGACATGCTTCACTTTAGCTTGGATAGTTTCGATAAAGAAAAACATGATACAGGACGAGGAGTAGCCTGCTACGACAAAGTAATTGAATCTATTGATATTGCTCGATCATTAGGGGAACGTCCCGATATTCTATTTACGGTCATGCCTGATAATTTAAATGAAATATCGGATGTTTATCAAAAAATCTCCAAGCCGAATGAATTAATCCTAATCCTCAACCCCATTTTTGAATATGATTCGATTGGCAGTCAATTATCCACCGATCAATTATCTGAATTAAAACAATGGGGAAAGAAAAAATGGATTTTTCTAAATGATGCTTTGATCGATTTAAGATTAGATGGAGGAAATAATATACATCAGCCTGTATGTAAAGCAGCAAGTAGCAGTATAGTTATATCTCCCAAGAACGAATTGATATTACCTTGCTATCATTTAGGTCAAGATCATTTTCCTATTGAAAATAACTTACACACCCTTTATAACTCAAAAAAAATTCAGGCAATCATTCCTAAAGAAGGACGATTACCTGAATGTGATTCTTGCACGATCAATTGCTATATGCAACCGTCGTTTAGCGTAAATATCAATAAGTATTTTTGGAAATCCCTTTCCAGTACATTTAAATACAATTGGTGGAAAGGAACATGGAAAAACCTATTCTAAACTTTCTTCTTACCATACATTCTAAACCCTACACCCCACTCTACAAAGTCAGCAATAAAGCCGCCAGGTGTTTTTAAAGCCAAGTGTGCGAATACCTTTCTTGTGATATCGTAACGACCACCTACTCTACCATACCAGCCTCCACGGCCTTCAACATGAATTAGCGGTACACCAACTTGTGTTACTAAAGTAAACCTATGAATTAATAATTCGTGAGAGACATGAATACCAGGGTACCACAATCTACTTTCTGGAACTCCATTCGAATATTCTGGTTTGTTTTGATACTCTTCGACCAAAGAACCATCTCTGAAAACATCTACACCAATACCAAATTTACCTTTATGTGAATAGTGTCTAGCTACATCAAATGCTAAGGTAGCAACACCATAGTATAATTCTCTATCTTCAATATCATAAGGCGATGTACTCCAACCACCTGCAGCAAACATATAATATTCCCAATACGGCTTAAATTCTGGTAGGTTGTAATCAATATATTTAGGTCTAGGATCTTGAGTTTTAGCTAAACGCTGTCCTCCTTGCTTTGGAATGTAAGCATTAAAGTTATACTTCAAACCAGCATTTAGACCATATAAGTTTACACCTTTATTAGGTGTTCTTGTTCTTCCGTTTGAAAAGTGAGTAAATAAGAAGCCAGTTGTAAGGTCTAATCTTCTTGATAATTTAAACTCCCCTTCTACAGAAACAGTAAAATAGACATTAAAATCACTACCAATTGCCGTTTGTTCTGGATTTTCTTTAGGATCGTATCCAAAGAAATCATAAGCCAAACCAACCCCTAAATCATAGTTTAGGCTCCACTTGTTATATCTTTTAAAAGGGGCATTGAAGAAACCATAAACTGCAGAAGGGCTACCTAGAATATTAGCTTCTGGGAAGAAGGTAGCTTGGTATAAACCAAAACCATAACTCGGGTATCCCATTAACTTTTGCCATCTCTTTCTTCCATAGCCTTTCCAACCAACTCTAAGTTCCATGGCACTGAAGTAATTATTTTCTATTTCTTCTAAACCATCCACCCCTGTAGAGAAATGTCCTCCAAAGTGAAACTTAGTTTGAGCGAACATATATCGCGGATATGTTTTATTTGTATCCGTTGTATCGGCTTTCAAAAAATCTACAGTTTGAGCATTAATAACGATTGAAAGCAATACAAACTGAAGAGCAAGTACAATATGCTTGAAGTTCATAGTATATTAAAAAATGAGTTGTTAAGTCAACAATCAAGGTGTCAATTCCTTGATGATGAAATTAGATTGATAGTACAAAAATGAAAAAAGCCAAGATTAAATCATAATCTTGGCTTGAATGTTTTTCAACGTAAACGTTGTGATTCTAAATTAAGCAGCAAGTTTGTTAACGTGCTTAGCCAATTTAGATTTTTTATTAGCTGCGTTCTTGTTATGAATGATGTTACGCTTAGCTAACTTGTCAATCATAGAAGCAACTTTGCTGTACAACTCAACCGCTTCAGCGTGGTCTTTAGTGTCACGTAAACGTTTCACAAAAGTACGAGTTGTTTTAAGTTGATATCTATTTCTCAAGCGCTTCGCCTCATTCGAACGAATTCTCTTTTTAGCTGACTTATGATTTGCCATTATATATCTATATTTAAAATTCTAAGATTAAGTCTGAAATCAGTTTTCACAAACCTCTCCCAAACGGAATGCAAAAATATTATATTTAAAATTAAAATACAAGTACTTGGTAAGTTAACAACGATAAATATTACTATATATCAGTCAATTAAATCAAAACCAGTATATTTTTGCAGTACTTCAGGTACTAAAATTCCTTTTTCAGTCTGATTATTTTCTAAAATTGCAGCTAAAACTCTTGGTAAAGCAAGGGCTGAACCGTTTAAAGTATGCAACAATTGAGTTTTCTTATTATTGTCTCTATATCTCAATTTAAGACGGTTTGCTTGGTAGTTTCCAAAGTTACTAATTGATGAAACTTCCAACCATCTTTCCTGAGCAGCAGAGTAAACTTCTAAGTCGAAGCAAAGATTAGCGTTAATACCTAAATCACCACTACATAATAATAACCTTCTGTATGGTAAACCTAGTTTTTCTAAAAGAGATTCTACGTGTTTTACCATTCTTTCCTGAGCAGCAGCTGAATCTTCTGGCTTTTGGATCTCAACAATCTCTACCTTATCAAATTGATGCAATCTATTTAGACCTCTCACGTGTGCCCCCCAAGAACCCGCTTCACGACGGAAACATGGTGTATGCCCTGCCATTTTCTTTGGCAATTCATTTTCTTGAAGTAAGCTACCTCTATACATGTTGGTAATTGGTACTTCAGCAGTAGGAATCATGTATAAATTATCTGCTTGCATATAGTACATCTGACCTTCTTTATCTGGTAATTGACCTGTACCATAACCCGAAGCTTCGTTGATTACGATTGGAGGTTGTACCTCAAGGTAACCTGCAGAAACTGCTTCGTCTAAGAAAAAGCTAATTAAAGCTCTTTGCATACGAGCTCCTTTTCCTTTGTAGAATGGGAAACCAGCACCTGTTACTTTATTGCCCAATTCGAAGTCAATGATATCATATTGCTCGATCAGGTCCCAGTGAGGTTTTGCTCCTTCCGCTAAAGTAGGCTTTTCTCCCTTTTCATACATTACCTCATTTTCTTCATCAGATTTTCCTAAAGGAACAGAAGGATGTGGAATGTTAGGAATGTGGTATAATTTATTTTGAAGACTTTCTTCTAATTCAGAAACCTTTGTACTTAGTTCTTTTGCTTTCTGCTTGTTTTCGGATGCTGATGCTTTTGCTTTTTCGGCTTCTTCTTTCTGACCGTTTTTCATCAACATACCGATTTCTTTAGCAGATTTGTTTGCTTCAGCCAAGGCGTCATCTCTGTCTTTTTGAGTTTGACGTCTTTCCGCATCTAGAGATAGTACTTCTTCTACTACTTCTTCTGCATTTTCGATATATCTTTTCTGTAATCCTTGGATTACTTCTAGTTTATTTTCTGATATATATGAAACTAATAACATTTTTGGCTAATTTATTTGAATTTCAGCCACAAATATAGTTAACTTTTAGTAGGCTTACTCACTAAATATTTCTTAAATAAAGATTTATCCTAAAAACTTTCCATGGATTATCATTCTTTAGACCCATTATTACTCATCGCCTACATTACAACCGGAATTATAGCAGGTATTGTTAACACATTAGCAGGAGGTGGATCCTTATTCACCTTATCTTTATTAATGTTCCTAGGAATGCCTGTTGGCTTAGCAAATGGTACAAACCGATTAGGGATATTATTCCAAAATGTAACAGGAACCTATACTTTTAAAAAAAGTAACCTATTAGACATACCTTCTTCGATGAAGTATGTTATCCCCTCCTTATTGGGTGCTATCGTTGGAGCATTAACTGTTTCTGATATTGACGAAAAAGTTCTTCAATACATTATTGGTACATTGATGCTACTAATGCTTTACCCCATATTAAATGAAAATAAAAAGGGAGTCAATTTAAAAGTAACTGCAACCCAAAAACCTCAATACACATTTTGGAGAGACAATATCATATTCTTTTGTATAGGCTTTTACGGAGGTTTTGTTCAGGCAGGAATCGGTATAATGATACTTGTTAGTGTATCTAATTTAGGTAAAATGACTCTCATTAGAGCCAATGCTATAAAAATGCTAATTATTGCTGCTTATACTCTTCCTGTTTTTATAGTTTTTGTTATTAAGGGACAAGTTGTTTGGCTAGCAGCACTATTATTAGCTGTAGGCCAAGTTCTAGGCACATGGTTTGCAGGTAAAATAGCATCGAAGTCTGATAAAGTAAACATTTTTATACGATGGTTACTTGTCATAATGGTTGTGATTTCGATTTTTAGAATGTTTGGAATACACACATGGCTAATAGATCATCTGACATAACACTATACAAGATTCTTTTATTTTTCGGGCTATTTTTAGTTTTAGCTACTACGGGATCTTATGCTCAAAAAAGAAAAGATCATACTAAAAACTCAAAACAGCACAATAAAGAAATAAAAAATAAGAAGTCTCGATCTAAAAAAACGAGAACGAAAATAAGCAATAGTAACCCTTACGAACAAAAAGGAAATCCGAATAAACAAAGACAAGCAATTACTAATAAGGATAAAAAAAGTAATAGTAAGTCTAAAAGAAAAACGGCTGCTTCTCAAGAGGAATCAAAAAGCACCTACAAAATGAGTGGCAAAAGGGATTATCATACGAATTCATCCAAAAAACATAATAAATCAGTAAATAAAGATTTTAAGGATGAAAGAAAGAGTAATGAGAAGAAGGCTAAGTTTTATGAAAAAGAAATGGCAGCTCCTTCTCAACCAACCAATAGAAATAGGGAGAGTAATTCTTCAAATCAACATTTGGATGAACAAAAAACAAGGAAAGGTGTAAAAAACGCAAATAAGGTAGAACCGGAATTAAAATTCTCGAATGATGCGAGAAAACAAGTTTCCAAGGATATGAAAAAATTTGAGCCTTATGTGAATGTTGATCCAACCAATAAATATAAGGCAGTAAATAAACATAAAAATAACCCTCAGGAAATTCGAGTTCCTAAAAACAAAGGAAAACAGATTCAAAAAGATTTTTCAGAGAGTAAAGGATACTACATAAGAGTCGAAAAGAAGCCTGGTAGAAAAGTAGGTAGAGATGCCGCTAACCACGAAGGTGCTTATGTAGTTGTGGAAAAGCAACCAGGTAGAAAAGTAGGTAGAGACGCCGCTACTTACAAAGGAGGATATGTGGTTGTAGAAAAGAAACCTGGACGAAGAGTAGGTAGAGATGCCGCTCAATATAGAGGTTATGTTGTTGTGGACAGATCGAGAAATCGAAAGATTGCTAGACAAGCAGCAAACTTTAAACCTAATTATGTAAAAGTAAAACAACAACTTTCTCTTACTAAGATGTATTACGGTAAAGGAAGAGGTAAAAATACAGGTAAGCAAATACAACGACAACGATTTGCTCCCCACTTTAAGAATGTTCATAACCCTACTATAAAAGGAAAATCAAATTCCATGAAAGACAAACCTTCGAAGTACACTTATGACAAGGGGGAAGCTGAGATTTGGAATTAAAAAAAGAGGATAGCTCAATTTATAAAAGCTATCCTCTTTCTTTTTTATCAAGAATTGTAATTTGTTTTTTTAAATACTGAACCACACTAAGAAGAATGGCAATACAAAGAACAGTGTAAACAAATATAGGAATCCAAATATTCTATCTTTTGCCGCTAAAAAGCCTAATTTCTTTGCATACCAAATAGGGAATTTTTTCACTCCAGGGATTAATAAAAATATTAATACACCCAATACATTAAAAAGTACATGGGTTAAGGCAATTTCAATCCCATACTCTGTCCCTGTTGTGATAGAAGCGAATAAAGCTGTGATTGTGGTACCGACATTGGCTCCCATTATAAACATATATCCTTTTTCTAATGATATTTTCTTTGAAGCAGTTAATGGAACAATCAAAGAAGATGTTATTGAACTTGATTGTACTATAGAAGTTATCAAGGTACCTGACAATAAACTTCCCCCATCACTTTTAAAGATTAAAGAGTTTGTCGAAATACTATTATTTTCCATCAAGGCTTGCTTAGTTACCCCTCCGATCAACTTTAATGAACCTACAATTAATACAATCGCAATAAAAAAGATTAACCAAGGGTAGTCTGTAAGATTTGAAAATAAGTATTTAACAACTCCATCTAATCCAAACCCAAAACCATTAAAGTTCTTTACTGCCAAATCAGTAGGTTGATCAAATAATATACCCGCAAGCTTTTGTGATAGATTAGACAAAAATCCCGTAAAAATTTCTAATGGTAAAAATATTAATGCAACACTAATATTAAAGAAATCGTGCAAAGCTGCTCCAGAAAGGGCACGCATAAATACCGATTTATCATCTATATAACTTAGGGCAACGATTGTACTTGTAACAGTTGTCCCGATATTTGCCCCCATTACAATAAATACTGCATCGTCCAATGACATATGTCCAGAAGCAACGGCCCCAACAACAATAGTTGTTACCGCTGAACTGCTTTGAAAAACTGCTGCTCCCAATAATCCTATGAAGAAATATATAAAGGGATTATGAGGAACTTTCACTAAATCCTCAGCTATTTCACTCCCCATTAGTGTAAAAGAATATTTCATTACCCCAAAAGCTAGGAACATCAAATAGAATGATACCAGCATGGCTAATGTTTTCTTTAATACACTCTTTATGTCTATATTTTTAAAACTATCCAATTTTTATTTGTTCAGTCTCGTTTAGCATTACTCACCATTGTTAAACCTTAGTTCATTTTTTAATAAAAAAGAAGAATTTTACAGGTTTAAGTATTAGCGTGCAAAAATAAGGAATTGTTTACTATCAATTCACACGTTCTATATTAATTAAAAATGAATTATACTTATTTTGCATCAAAAGTGTTCCATTTTTCATTTCAACCACATAAATTTTTAAAAAAGTGAAATTATTTTTAATTCCAAGTTTACTTGCTGCTGATAGTTATGACAGCCTTCCAATTGAAACAAAAGAAGCTGTTCGTACTACAAAATACTACCTTGTAGAGGATTTAAGAACTGCAAGACGATTTATTGGTGGTTGGAAAATCGAAGGTATTGTTGTCCAAGATCTTAATTTTCAGATTTTAGATAAAAAAACAAAGCCAGAAAAAGTTCAAGAGCTATTTAAAAATATACCAAAGGGAGAAAACGTTGGCGTTGTTTCAGAGGCTGGGTGTCCAGGTATTGCCGATCCGGGTGCCTTGGCAGTTCAATATGCACATAAAAATAATATACAGGTAAAACCTCTAGTGGGTCCGTCTTCGATACTTTTAGCACTTATGGCATCAGGGTTAAGCGGACAAAAGTTTGCTTTTCACGGTTACCTTCCTATTAAAAAAGCAGAGAAACAAAAGGCACTAAAAAATCTAGAAAAAGATTCTTCTAAGTTATATCAAGCACAAATTTTTATGGAAACTCCATTTAGAAACACTGCCATGCTTGAAGATCTTTGTCAAAACTTAAATGGAGACACTAAACTTTGTATTGCTGCCAATATAAATGCAGAGGATGAGTACATCAAAACAATGACGATCAAACAATGGAAAAAGGCAAAAGTCGACATCCATAAAAAGCCATGTATCTTTATTATACAGTCATAATTGACAAAATACTCCTAACATTGATACAAAATCATCAACAATAACCATTATTTGTTGCAAAAATACCGATAATCACCCTTACAAAAAGGGTGATTTTTTAATTTACAGGGAACTTTTTTATTAAATCTGTAATCAAACTTCATTTTACCCTCCTTAAATTACAAATTACACAACAAATAAAGTTTAAAATTGATATATCTGTAAATATTTAGTTATTTTATTGAAATATTTGCATTATAAATCAAGATTACCTTACTTTGTATCAACAATAAGGGAAAAAGGTATAAAGATATCAAACCCCGTTAAGTTGATATAATACTGTAAGGTGATGAAACTGGCAGACATGCCCTCCTGTCTCGGGGGTGGAGGTTCGCGATAAACTTTAAGTAATGGGTTGACCACTAAACGTGCGATGCATACACGATTTGCTTAAAAGCTAAGTACTCCGTGAAGGTTCGAATCCTTCCCTTACAGCTAAACTTTATAATCGATAAAGTTTGAATTTGAAATACACTGTAAGGTGATGAAACTGGCAGACATGCCCTCCTGTCTCGGGGGTGGAGGTTCGCAATAAACTTTAAGTAATGGGTTGACCACTAAACGTGCGATGCATACACGATTTGCTTAAAAGCTAAGTACTCCGTGAAGGTTCGAATCCTTCCCTTACAGCTAAACTTTATAATCGATAAAGTTTGAATTTGAAATACACTGTAAGGTGATGAAATTGGCAGACATGCCCTCCTGTCTCGGGGGTGGAGGTTCACAATAAACTTTAAGTAATGGGTTGACCACTAAACGTGCGATGCATACACGATTTGCTTAAAAGCTAAGTACTCCGTGAAGGTTCGAATCCTTCCCTTACAGCTAAACTTTATAATCGATAAAGTTTGAATTTGAAATACACTGTAAGGTGATGAAACTGGCAGACATGCCCTCCTGTCTCGGGGGTGGGGATCACGCGATAAACACTAAGTAATGGGTTGACCACTGAAACGTGAGATGCACACACGATTTGCTTGGCCGCTAAGTGCTCCGTGAAGGTTCGAATCCTTCCCTTACAGCAGAATTATTTAAGAAGCTTTTGATGGTAACGTTGAAAGCTTTTTTTATTGTCAATTAAATCGACAAACTCCAGAATCGATTGTGCTGATTCAACAAAAAATCCAATATCAATATTTTCAAAAGTATCGGTAGTTCGATGATAATGCTCGTGCTCTTCAACACCGAAATAAATAAACGGTATTTGGTATTTATGAAACTCTCTATGGTCTGAAGATTCTACCCAATAGTTTTCTGTATCTCTAGCATTATCATGACCATATTTCATTTTCAAATGCTTACCTGAAGCCGCCTCATTTATCATTTTCTTATATTCATGGTGATAATGAGTACCTGAAACCCCCAACTCTGATTTATCAGAAATAGAAATCATATCTAAATTGATAAATAAAAAAATACTTTCATGGGGAAGTAAAGAAGATTCCACAAAATATTTTGATCCCTCACAAGCCATTTCTTCAGCATCAAAAGAAATAAATACTATTGGTATTTGAGGAGGAGTTTCTTTAAATGATTTTGCAATTTCGATTAATGCAGCAACACCTGAAGCATTATCATCTGCTCCATAATAGGTATTCCCTCCAAAAATCCCCAAATGATCATAATGAGCACCAACTATTATACACCCTTCTTTTGGATCTTGCCACAGTTCCCCCTCTAAATAGCCAATAATATTACTTCCATTCGCTTTTAAATTATATAGTCGATTGTAAAAACTGAAATCTTGCTTAAAACCATCAGGATGAAGGTTCAACAATCCAATTTCGCTAAACTTATCAGTAACAAATTCTTTGGCTCTTTCTCCACCTACAGTTCCTGTTTTTCTACCTTGATAATAATCTGAAGACAATAATCTTGTATTCGTTAATAAGGCAATAGGATCAATCTTTCTGCTTTGTCCAATTACACCAAAAGAAAAAAATAAGCAGGTAATAAAAAATATAGGAATACTCCTTTGCATGAATACTATCAATTATATTGTAGATAAGGAATCATCAATAATAGATCCTGTTTTTGTAAAGTCTTAATTCTTAATACATCACTCAAATCAGCGTAATCACCATGCTGTTTTCTATACTTTACTATCCAACGAGCTTGTTTATAGTTTAAGTAAGGATGAGTAGCCAACTGTTCATAAGTAGAAGTATTGATATTAATCTTCTTGATATCTTCAGATTTAATATAGCAAAATTCGTTTAAAATTTTCACTTTTAAAGAATCTATTCCAAATACCTCTTCTAATTGATGAAGGGAATAAAAACTTCCTCCCAATCGATTTCTGTACTTTATTATCTGATTAGCAGAATAATCACCTATCCCTTTCAATTGGGTTAATTCGTTATGTGTTGCCTTATTTAAATTAAACTTTGATATAACTTTAGGTACTTCTTTTACCAACAATTGTTCTTGTTCTGGCAAATTGATATACTTTTTCCACTCCAAAAATTGAACTGAATCCACACCATATAACTTCAAAACATCATCTTTACTCTTAAAAGAACCTCCGCTTGTTCTATAAGCCACCATACTATTTGATATTTGATTGGAAAAACCCATTTCAAGCAATTCTTGTTTTGTCACTTTATTTGGATCAAATCGTTTTGGGTTAAATGCTATAGTAGTCTTCTTCTCTTTTGAATATCTAGTATACTTCTCTTTTTTCACCCACTTTCTCTTTTCTAATTTAGGTGGATCAATCTTCACATAAGGGCTTATTTGATCATATACATCATCAGTTAATAAATAAATTTTCTTAAGATCCTCAACCGAATTAAACTTTCCCCCTTTTAATCTATATTTTACTATTGATTTAGCTACATGAGATTCTAAACCAACATCTTTCCATTCTTCTACAGTAAAAACATTAGGATCAAAGAAAGATATCTCTTTGCTCTCCTTTAAATCATTTGATGGTGCCTCAAAAACTATGACCGCAGGGGAAGGAAAGATTTTTTGATAGATCACATCAGCAAAAAGAAATAAAATAAGTGTTGGAATAAGGTAAATGATACTTTCAATTGATCTATAGTTAAGACCAAACCAATCAAATAGCGATTGAAAATTTGTTTTCATGAGAGAATGTTAAGCAAGTGAGAATCGTTTATTATGAGAGAGTATCAAACTCTAGTTTAAATTAAAAAACTACCTGAAACAAAAAAAGCACATGGTTTAATTTCTATTTAGACCATGTGCTTTTCAGCTATCTTTTATCGTATTCGTAAAGTCGATACTTCTCTATTATGTTAATCAACTTCGATGGGTATTTAGGATCGGTGGCATAACCTGCCTTTTTTAATCCTTTAGCCCAACCTTTATAATCTGTTATCTTCAACTTAAACAATGGTGCATACCATGATCTAGTCCTAAGGAAATTACCATGGTCTTCGTAGGAGTCCAATACAGAATTATATACCCTAAAACATTCATTAGGTCTATCGTCATCGTATTTATACGTATTACCAGACCAATTACCGCCACACTTAATTCCGAAGTGATTATTTGTTGCTCTAGCCAAACTACTATTACCTGCACCAGACTCCAATAAACCTTGGGCCAAGGTGATACTCGCAGGCACCTTTTTATGGTGCATAGACTCAATAGCATATTCCTTATAATAATCGATATACTCTTGAGGAGTTAACTTTTTCCCTGGAGGTATTTTATGCTCTATCCCTTTTTTAGATTTTGGCTTATTCTCTTTGTTTGTATTCGATGATACAGAACTGTTATTATTATTAGAAGAAGAAGAACTTCCGCCATGTTTAGCCTGTAACTCTCTTTTTTTCTTTTCACTTCTTTGCTGGTAAGTATATTGACTTGACCATTGACATGAGGTGAATAAAAAAAGGCTAATAATAAGTGATATATATAAAGAGTGAATATTGTTTGTCTTCATCAAGCAAAAATAAGAGTAAAAAAAAGCTCAAGTCATTCTCTGACTTGAGCCTTAAATATACAAATTGTCTAGTTAACCTAAGTTTCATCAAAAGTAATTTCACAAGATGTGCTTACTTTTTAATGGAAATTAGCTTTATACTAATTGCTTTAACAAGCTAGTTAACGAACAATGCTTATCTAAATATGCTTTCAATTCAGCAATTGGTAATCTGAATTGCTCTGTTGTATCACGCTCACGAACAGTTACTGTATTGTCTTCCAAAGTTTGGTGATCTACAGTAATACAGTAAGGAGTACCAATTAAGTCCTGACGCGTGTAACGCTTACCAATCGCATCTTTTTCCTCGTAAGAAACATTGTGATCGAACTTGATTTCGTTCATCACTTCTCTTGCCTTTTCAGGAAGACCATCTTTCTTCGTTAATGGGAATACTGCTGCTTTAATTGGAGCAAGACCTGGATGGAATTTCAAATAAGTTCTAGATTTACCCTCCACTTCTTCTTCAGTGTAAGCACCTGTTAGGATCGATAAGAACATACGGTCCAAACCAACAGAAGTTTCTACTACGTAAGGAACAACGTTTTTACCCAACTCGTGATCGAAGTATTGCAATTTCTTAGAAGACAACTCTTGGTGAGCCGACAAATCGAAGTCAGTTCTCGAGTGAATACCTTCTAATTCTTTTTGACCGAATGGGAACTTGAATTCAATATCCACTGCTGCGTTAGCGTAGTGAGCTGTTTTCAAGTGATCGTGGAACACATAATTATCAGCGTTACCAACAGCTGTATGGAACTTCATACGTTGCTCTTTCCAGTATTCGTACCACTTCATTTCCGTACCTGGCTGAATGAAGAATTGCATCTCCATTTGTTCAAACTCACGCATACGGAAGATAAACTGACGAGCGACGATCTCATTACGGAATGCTTTACCAATTTGAGCAATACCGAAAGGAGGACGCTGTCTTGAAGTGTTCATCACATTCAAGAAGTTTACAAAGATACCTTGTGCTGTTTCAGGACGTAAATATACCTTGTTAGAATCACCAGCAACGGCTCCCAACTCAGTTGAGAACATCAAGTTGAACTGACGAACGTCTGTCCAGTTACAAGTACCAGAGATAGGACAAACGATATTGTTTTCTTCAATAATCGCTTTTAATCCTTCCATATCGTCTGCCTCTAAAGCGGTTTTAAATTTCGCTTCGATTTCGTCGATTTTCTTCTGGTTTCTTAAAACATTTGGATTCGTCGCTAAGAATTGCTCCTTATCGAAATCATCACCAAATCTTTTTTGAGCTTTAGTTACTTCCTTTTCGATTTTGCCTTGGTATTTGGCCATCAAATCTTCGATAAGTACGTCTGCTCTATATCTTTTCTTTGAGTCTTTATTATCAACCAAAGGATCATTAAAAGCATCAACGTGACCTGAAGCTTTCCATACTTTAGGATCCATAAAAATTGATGCATCAAGGCCTACAATATTTTCGTGCATTTGCACCATAGAAGCCCACCAATATTTCTTGATGTTGTTTCTTAACTCAACACCATTTGATCCATAATCGTATACCGCTTGAAGTCCTCCATAAATTTCCGACGAAGGGAAAACAAAGCCATATTCCTTAGCATGGGAAACGACTTTTTGGAACATATTTTCTTTGTCTTGTTTTGCCATTTTCAATGATCTTTTCAAAAATTCAGCCGTAAAATTATAAAAACATGACGACTTAAACATTAATTTTTTCGAAATGAATGAAAATCATAAAAAAAGGAGATCATTTTTTTAATAAATGATCTCCTTTTTGATTTATTTTTTGTGATTATTCTAATTCACAGGGTGAACTGATCCTCCATCACCTACTGTAATCGTAGCGTTTCCAGATCCTTTGTAAGTGATTATAGAACGATCTCCTGTGTTTCCTTTTAATTCTTCGGTAACATAAGCATAAGCTTTAGTATCGTGACCAGAAACAATATTCGTCACCTTTGAAATAACAGGTCCAGTCTTTAAAGTACCTTGATTAAAAGCTAAACGGTCGTTGCCTTGAAATTTATGGAGGTATAAACTTTCTATTACATTATCAGCATTAGATGCATCTTGAATACCTTCCAATCTTACTTGAGCATCGTGTCCTGTTGCAACATCAGCATTGATTGCCATTAATGTATCCACTCCTATTTCAAAGCGTTCGGAAGCAATCACATTAAAGTCATTTGTTACAATGCGATGTGCTGTAATTTTTGCATCATGATTTAAAGTAATTGTTAGATCTTGATTCTCTAAAGATCTTAGCGTATCCAAATGCACTTCTATTCGATCCACACCTATTACTTCTTCTAAAACTGGAGTTGTCACATGTACAATCGTTCCTGTAGCATTATTACGGATATTCAATGTTGAGTTTTCAATGGAAAACTCTCCACTTATGGATGGATTCTCAGCATAAATTGTGGTTGATGTTCCTTGAGTAATGTAAAACACTACATCATGTTGTACATTAATTCTTGAAAATCCTTCTACCTGAACTGGGCTATCGGGGAAGTTGCCATTAGTTGGTGTTGAAGGTTCATCATCACTCGAACAATTCGTAAGAATTATAAGTGATAATATCGTTATAGCGTTCTGAAATATTTTTTTCATCAGTACAAAATGTGAAATATAAAATAGTTATAAAAAAATAAGGTAATCACCCTTTTAAAGTGATTACCTCAAATATTGTTGAATCAATAAAATTATAAAAATTAAGCATTAATTAATTTCATAAGATCATTAATTAGATTTCTAGTTATTTCTAATAGGTCAAGTCCTAAGAATTTATCAGAAATAGTTACCATAGTAATCGCTCCTAGAATAATTGGAACTAAAAACTTTAAAGCAAATATTGAGTACTTACCTAAAATTGTATCACCAAAGCCTGGATTTCCTTGTTCTAATTCTTTTTTGAAATTATCACCTCTCCACACCCAAGCGGTATAAAGAGCAATAAAGAAACCTCCTAAAGGTAAGAATGTATCAGAAGCTAGGTTCTCAATAAACGTCATAAAGTTGACAGTTTTACCTGAACTATAGGTAATGAAATTATTGAAGAAATCTACTGTACCATTTCCTAACATTGATGGAATACCCAATAAGAATATCAAACCACCAACAATCCACACTGCTCTTGATCTTCTTACTTCATGCTCATCTACAACATAAGCTACCGGTACTTCTAATAAAGATACTGTAGATGTTAAAGCTGCAAATGATAATAAAATAAAGAATGCTGCTCCAATTACTCTACCTAAGACTGGTCCTAATGATTCGAAAGCACTAGGTAAAACTGTAAAGATTAAACCTGCACCACCGCTTGTTCCTTGTAAACCTTGAGAATAGATAAATGCGAACATCATAAGACCTGCAATAAAGGCGATACCAACATCTGTTAGTAAAATCATTGCAGTAGAATGTGCGATATTATCTTTTTTACCAACGTATGAACCGTAAGTAATCAAAGCACCCATACCTAATGATAATGAGAAGAACGCTTGTCCCATAGCAGAGAATGCTACATCAAAAGTGATTTCACTAAAATCAGGCACTAAGTAGAACGCAACACCTTCCATGGCTCCGTCTTGAGTTAAAGCATATCCCATAAGAGCTAAAATCAAGAACAATAGAGAAGGCATTAATATTTTAGAAGCTTTTTCAATTCCTCCGGATACACCTTTCATCACAATGTAAATTGTCAAGAACATAAATACAGATGAGAAGGCAAGGTTAATGTGCCAATCAGAAATAAACTGACCAAAGTTGGATCCTATTGCGAAGTTACCAGCAATCATTTCCAAAGCAAAGCCAAATGCCCAACCGGCTACTACATTGTAAAACGATAAAATCAAAGCACCAGAAAGTACTCCCATTTTACCAACAGCAGACCAATTCTTATGTCCATTTGATTCAAATGCACCTACTGCGTTTTTATTTGTTTTACGTCCGATAGCAATCTCTGCCATCATCACAGGAAAACATAATAAGAAACAAAATGCCAAATACATTGCAACAAATGCACCTCCACCTCCGTCGGCTACTTCGAAAGGGAATTTCCATATATTTCCAAGACCAACAGCTGAACCTGCTGCGGCTAAAACGAATCCTATTTTATTAGAGAAGCCTCCACGGCTACTTTCAGATACCCCCGCCATAAATTAAATAGTATAATCTGTTCGTAATAATTACAATGAGTAAACCAATCACTTGATATATCCTCGTTTAAATATCAAATGAAGCCGCAATAAACTACATCAAAGAGTGAGCTACAAATTTCGATGAAAAGTTATGTTAAAAATTATCACTTATTATGTTGATTTTACTTAAATCAAAATTTTATTCACTCAATAAAAATATCATCAAAATAAAATTTGCTTTTAGACTAAGTATTTCAAAAAATTGATAATATTCTTCTGTTTGAGTGATTAATGATAATAGAAAGACGATGTATTGTCAGTTTACTACATCCTTATTACATGATGAATTATATAATAAGATTTTGAAAGTTATAAATACTCTTTTAAAAAGCCAACGTAAGACACAAAAAAAGACCCTAGCAATTAAAAAACTGCTAGGGTCCACCTGTGTTCAGTTAGGTTAACTAACGAGACTATGACTGTTTGCCACCGCCTCTGTTACCACCACCTTTTCTGCCACCACGGCCGCCTCTACGACGATCGTTTCCGCCACGCTTTCTATCGTTACCACCTCTACGGTTGTCACGACGTCCAGTTTCAGCAGATGGAGAAAGGTCACGCTTACCTAATACTTCACCTTTGAATACCCAAACTTTGATACCAATGATACCATATACAGTAAGAGCTTCAGACAAAGCGTAGTCGATGTCTGCACGAAGTGTGTGCAAAGGAATACGACCCTCTTTGTAAAGTTCAGTACGAGCCATTTCAGCACCACCCAAACGACCTGAAAGCTTCACTTTGATACCTTGCGCACCGTGACGAACAGCGTTAGCAATTGCTTGCTTCATCGCACGACGGTAAGATACACGGCTTTTCAGTTGTTGAGCGATTGACTCACCGATCAATTTCGCATCAGTCTCAGGACGTTTAACTTCAGAGATGTTGATTTGAACATCTTTACCAGTTAAACGCTTCAACTCTTCTTTAATTTTATCTACCTCAGTACCCGCTTTACCGATTACTACACCTGGACGAGCAGTGTGGATAGTTAAAGTAACGCGCTTGATAGTACGCTCAATAACTACTCTTGAAATACCTGCACGTGGGTTCGGAAGACGAACTGCGATATACTTTCTGATCTTGTCATCCTCTACTAACTTGTCAGAGAAATCTTTTCCACCATACCAGCTAGACTCCCATCCTCTGATATAGCCTAAACGAAGACCAATTGGATTAATTTTTTGTCCCATGGGAAAAACCTAATTTTAGTTATCTGACTCGTTTGATTCTGTATCCTCAGCGACTACGTCGATAAGGCTTGTATTACGAGCGTCAACCACAACTGTAACGTGGTTAGAACGCTTGCGGATTCTGTGTGCTCTACCTTGTGGAGCTGGACGGAAACGCTTTAATTGACGTCCACCAGTTACGAAGATAGTTTTCACGTATAAATCTGCATCTTCTACAGACTCGTCAGGGTTTTTTGCTTCCCAGTTTGCCACAGCAGAAAGAATTAACTTTTCTACTAGAGGAGCACCAGCTTTCTGAGCAAAACGGAGAGTGTTCAGTGCATCGATAACTTGAGCACCTCTTACTGCATCCGCAACAAGCATCATCTTGCGTGGAGCGATAGGGCAATTGTTAAGTTTTGCTACTGCTTCCATTATTTTCTGCCTTTATCTTTTTTATTGATGTGACCCTTGTAAGTACGTGTTGGAGCGAATTCACCTAGTTTGTGACCTACCATGTTTTCAGTTACATAAACAGGGATGAATTTGTTACCATTGTGTACAGCAAATGTGTGACCGATGAAGTCTGGAGAGATCATAGATCTACGTGACCAAGTCTTGATAACAGACTTTTTGCCAGACTCATTAGCTGCGTCGATTTTCTTTACTAAACGAAAATCAATATAAGGTCCTTTCTTTAGCGATCTTGCCATAGCTTAAATTACTTTTTCCTTCTTGAAACGATTAGTTTACTAGAGTACTTTTTAGTGTTACGCGTTTTTTGACCTTTAGCGTAAACACCAGTACGTGAGCGAGGGTGTCCTCCTGAAGATTTACCTTCACCACCACCCATTGGGTGATCCACTGGGTTCATTGCAACACCACGAACACGTGGTCTACGACCTAACCAACGCTTTCTACCTGCTTTACCTAAACGAACGTTCATGTGATCGCCGTTTGATACAGTACCGATAGAAGCAAAGCACTCGATAAGTACTAATCTTGTCTCGCCTGAAGGTAATTTAATTGTAGCGTATCTACCAGTACGACCTAACAATTGAGCGTAAGCACCAGCAGAACGTACCATAGCAGCACCTTTACCTGGTTTCAACTCAACGTTGTGAATGATAGAACCTACAGGGATCTCAGACAATGGAAGTGTATTACCTACTTCTGGAGCTACTCCTGGTCCAGACAAGATAGTCTGTCCAACTTGTAGTCCTTCTGGAGCGATGATATACGCTTTAGCACCATCTACATAGTAGATTAAGGCAATACGAGCAGTACGGTTTGGATCGTACTCGATAGATTTCACGATACCAGGGATACCATGCTTGTTACGTTTGAAGTCGATAACACGAAGACGACGCTTGTGTCCACCACCTCTATTACGAACAGTCATTTTACCTGAGTTGTTACGACCACCTGAACGGTGCTTACCAACAGTCAGAGATTTCTCTGGTGTACTTTTCGTGATTTCCTCGAAAGTAGGAGCGATTCTGAATCGCTGTCCCGGAGTTGTGGGCTTTAACTTTTTAACAGCCATTTTTCAAACTTTCGTATTTGCTCTTACGGGTTTCAGATAGGTTTTCCTGACTCCCATACACAGCAAATTGGTTAAACTTATATACTACTACCCGGAGTATTGCTACTCCGGAGGTATATTTTCAATTTTTAGATTTCAGATCCTATAGACCTTCGTAGATGTCGATAATCTCACCCTCAGCTACTTTTACCATCGCCTTTTTGAAAGAAGATGTGTGACCGTTAATAACAGCCGCTTTTGTGTAACGAGTTTTTGATTTACCTGGTAGGATAGCAGTTCTTACTGCCTCTACATTAACACCATACTTAGCTTCTACAGCTTGTTTGATCTGTACCTTGTTAGCTCCTTTAGCCACAACGAAAGTGTAAACACCACCTTCGTGAGCAAGTGCAGCCTTTTCTGTCAAGATAGGTTTTACTAATACTTGCATTATATTAAGGCTTAAAGGTTAGAAAATTTTTCAACTGCATCTTGAGCGATGATCAACTTGTCCGCGTGCAATACTTCGTAAGTGTTCAATGAATCAACAACTACTACGTTTGCTTTTGGCAAGTTTCTAGCTGACTTGTAAACATTATCGTTTTGCTCACCCAAAACTAGAAGAGTCTTCACGTCTGAGAATTGCAAGTTTGATAATACTTCTTTGTAAGCTTTAGTTTGTGGAGCCTCGAAAGAAAGAGTTTCCAAAACTGTTACATTGCTCTCTTTTGCTTTGTAAGCCAACGCCGAACGACGAGCCAATTGCTTAAGTTTTCTGTTAAGCGTTTGACGGTAGTTTCTCGGACGTGGTCCAAAGATACGTCCACCACCTCTGAAAACAGGTGATTTGATAGAGCCCGAACGAGCTGTACCTGTACCTTTTTGTTTTTTAAGCTTACGAGTAGATCCTACGATCTCCGCACGCTCTTTAGCTTTATGCGTACCTTGACGTTGTGCCGCCAAATACGCTTTTACGTCAAGATAGATAGCATGATCATTTGGCTCGATACCAAATACTGCTTCTGGTAAATCAACTTTACCAGTCTCAACGCCTTTTGAGTTCAATACTGCGATTTCCATCTACTGATTACTTTTCAAGGATTACGTAAGAATTTTTAGCACCTGGAATTGCACCAGAAACAAGGATTAAACCATCCTCTGGATACATTTTCATAACGCGTAAGTTCATCACTTTAACACGCTTACCACCAGTACGTCCAGCCATACGAAGACCTTTGAATACACGTGATGGAGTTGCACATGCACCAATCGCACCTGGAGCTCTTAAACGGTTATGCTGACCGTGAGTAGCTTGACCTACACCACCGAAGTTGTGTCTCTTAACTACACCTTGGAAACCTTTACCTTTAGAAGTACCTACGATGTCTACGAATTCACCTTCAGCGAAGATTTCGTCCATTTTCAATACATCTCCTAGAGCTCTTTCCATAACTGGGTTACGGAATTCTACCACTTTACGTTTTGGTGTGGTACCAGCTTTTGAGAAGTGACCTTTCATAGCAGCGGACGTACGCTTCTCCTTCTTCTCGTCGAAGCCCACCTGAATAGCTGTATAGCCATCAGATTCTACCGTCTTAACTTGAGTCACAACGTTAGGACCAGTTTGAATCAACGTACAAGCGATGTTCTTGCCGTTTTCATCATAAATACTAGTCATACCGACTTTTTTTGCAATAAGTCCTGGCATTGTTCTTTACTTTAAAAATTAATTAATTAAACGCCTGAAATTCAACTCATCTATACCTAACTCTGTAAAGAAAAACTCGCATTGAACTCCCCGTCTGGTCCTTCAATTTGATGCCTTTCTTAGAGCCGTAACGATACAGTACAGCTTTCAAACGGCTTGCAAAGGTAATCATATTATTTTACTTCCCAAATTTTTATTTATACATCACTTAAAAACAGTGAGATAGGAGAACTTTATTAACAATTTGTTTATTTATATAAGGAGTTTTCATCAAAATGCCTTTTTTTGTATATCATTCATTATGAGTTAGTCATATTTTTACTCCTAACATTGCTACTTTTTGATAAGTAACACATTCTCAACCTTTCATTTTTTGACTATGAATACTAACAACAAAAAAAATAGAAGACATTTTATCAAACAGCTTACTAAAGTAAGTGGAAGTGCCCTAGCATCTGCGACTGCTTTATCAGCTTGTAGCAAAGAAAGCAATTCAGAAATTGTCAAAAGTAAAAAGAAAGAGAAGGTATTTAACTGGAAATGTGTAACAGTATGGCCTCCTAACTTCCCTATTCTTGGTGAAGGGGTAAACAATCTTGCCGAGGAACTTAGAGAGTTATCCGATGGGCGTCTTAATATAAAGGTATTCGGAGGAGGAGAATTGGTCCCCGCTTTAGAATCTTTTGATGCTGTACAACTAGGTGCCGCACAAATGATGCATGGTGCTGCTTATTATTGGGCGGGTAAAATTCCTGCTTCCGTATTTTTTACTGCTACTCCATTTGGTATGACGACGAGGCAACAAAATGCATGGTTATTATATGGCGGTGGAAACGAACTTTGGAAGGAACTATATAATAAGATTGGACTAGAACCTTTCCCTTGCGGAAATACCGGAGTACAAATGGGAGGTTGGTTTAATAAAAAACTCGAAATAGCAGAAGACCTTCAAGGAATAAAAATGAGAATTCCCGGTCTCGGAGGAAAAGTATTTTCTAGAGCTGGAGGTACTGCTGTAACGGTAGCAGGTGGTGAAATTTACACCAATTTAGAAAGAGGTGTTTTAGATGCGACAGAATGGATTGGTCCGTATCATGATTACTTAATGGGATTTCATAAAATTGCCAAGTACTATTATTATCCAGGTTGGCACGAACCATCGGCTACTCTAGAATTGGTTTGTAATAAAAAAGCATACGATAGTCTTCCAGAAGATTTACAGGAAATGATCAGAATCGTTTCTTTAAAATATAACGGTAGTATGATGTCTGAATTTGAAAAGTTCAATACAGAATACTTAGAGAAAATAAAGTCCGAAGGAAACAATGAAATATTGCCTTTCCCAAAAGAAGTAATGGAGACTTTAAAACAAAACGCAGACTCAGTGATGTCCGACCTCATCTCATCAGATCCTTTTGCTAAAAAAGTGTACGAAAGCTTCACTCAGTTTAAACAGAATATTAAACAATGGTCAACAATTTCAACTGATGCTATACAAGAGTACCTTTAAACCAATTATTATCTTACCTTTGCGTCACTTAAAATATTGATATTCATAATACATGAGCTCAAAATTATTAAACAACGTAAAGTCAGCGATCAAAGCTGCAGGTAAATCTTTCGTTTATTCTTCTCCTGAGGAGAATGATGACAGCCAAGCACAATTCCAATTCATCAGCACAAGAGATGGTGAAGAAAAAGTAATGGATGCCTTTATCTATACTTTAGAAATGGAATACGTAATGAAACTTCACGAAGAAGCGGTTCAACATGTCATCAACGAAAATCCAAAGTTTGCTGATGCTGACTTCGACGTAATGGATGGCCCACACATGGATGCTGTCGACGAAGCTATCGCTACTTTATCTAAAGACGATACTTACGATGTAGGTGAATTCGTAGAAGAACGTCCTGATGACGAAGAAGGTAACGGCACTCCTATCGATATCTGTTTACACGTTGAAGAAATCACAGATGAAGTAATTGCAAAATTCATCTCTGAATACAACGATGGAACTTTAAAGATCGACGAAACAGTGAGATCTTTCGAGATATAATATTTCTTGAATCAAGAAAGCAAAAGAGGTAGCACATACAGTGTCTACCTCTTTTTTATTTATAACAATTTTGATCATAAAAAAGGTAAAGTAACCTAAGCTACTTTACCTTCTCAATAAGTATCTGATACTATCAATTAGTCTCTAAGACGACCGCTGATAGAATCTTTTACTTTCTTTTCGTCTCTTTGAATGAATTTAATCGCCAAGCGGTTAAGAACAATAGAGAAAACTGGCAGGAAGAAACCTACTGCAGGTTCTCCGTTCGCTCCTGCTAATTCTGCTCCTTGATAATAACCGTAGTACATCATTAAACCTAAAGTAATGAAGATTAATAATGTATTTACAAGGTTCAATTTCACCTGCTTCATTCTATCTTTAAAAGATAATAATGAATATAAAGCGACCAATGCAGATATTGTTGCTACAACAGCAATAGCCATTGTATTGATAACCCCTCCACTGTAAGTAAATTCTCTTGAAGTTAATACTGCTTCACCTGCACTCCAAATTGGTGTAAAGTTAACAGCAAACATGCCGACTACGATCAAGAATAAAAAGATCGATTGGATTCTTTGAATCATTTTTTAAGTTATTTGATAGTTTATGATAAAGGAATCTTGTTCACTCTATTATTGTGACGTCCCCCTTCAAATTCTGTAGAAATAAATGTATCTACAATCTCGATAGCTCTAACTAATGAAATAAAACGAGCAGGCATAGCCAATACATTCGCATTATTGTGCTGACGAGTTAATTGTGCCAATACTGGCTCCCAGCAAAGGCCTGCACGAACACCTTGGTGCTTGTTCGCTACCATTGATACACCAATACCACTTCCACAAATAGTGATACCGAATTCTACCTCACCATTTTCTACAGCCTCAGCTAATGGGTGAACATAATCAGGGTAATCACAAGAATCTGTTGAGAAAGGACCGAAATCTTTTACTTCATGACCATTCGACTCTAAGTGTTCGATGATTGCTTTCTTGTATTCGTAACCTGCGTGGTCACCACCAATTGCCAATTTCATAATTGTATTCTTATTAAGTTTTAAAGCGTAATCTTTTTTGAGAAATTATCTCCCAAAATACTTCAAACGTTTTCTACGTCTTGCAAAGATATTAATTGTTTTATTACTTCACGATATGTTTATTGTAATAGAGCCTTATCGTTTTTTACCTCCTATAAATGGAGGTCATAAAGCCAACTACCATGTTTGCGAGCAACTGTCTAAAAAGACACCTTTAACTTGCATCTCCACTACAAACAATCCTGATATTAAAATCCCATTCAAGATTGAAAAAGTTTTCGGCGACAAAATTACAAAATATATAAATCCTTTCGTAGGATGGAAAATATATAAATCGGCAAAAAGGCTAAAAACAAAGCAAATTTTACTTAATCAGCCCTTTATGAGCTTATTAATCCTCCCAATTTGTCGAATTCTAGGTATCCCTTTTCTAATTTTCTCTCACAACATAGAATATACCCGCTTTAAAAGCATGGGTAAAGTATGGTGGCCACTAATGAAAATGCTCGAATCATTTGCTTATAAAACAGCCGATAAAGTATTATTCATCTCTGAAGAAGACCGTCAATTTGCTATCAAGAATATAAGGTTGATGGAAGATAAATGCCTGAATATGCCTTATGGAACATCGGTGAATCAATTTCCTATGGATATTGCAGAAAGTAGACGAAAGGTTTATCAATCCCACCAACTATCTGATGATACTTTGAGTTTATTCTATTTTGGTCCTATGGACTATGCCCCCAATCAAAAAGGGTTAGAAAATTTGTTGTATCAGGTACTACCGGAAGTAAGAAAGACAAATAAAAAAGTACACCTGTTTTTGGCAGGCAAAAATATTCAAAACAAAGAGCTAAATTATATCCAACAATCCGATGATATCACTTGGTTAGGATTTGTAGATGATCTCGACTTATACATCAAAGGAACAGATGTAATGTTGAATCCAATTTGGATTGGTGGTGGAGTAAAGATTAAATTAATGGAATCTTTGTCATTAGGTGCTACTGCAATATCTTACCGAAGTGGAAGTTTTGGTATCAATATAAAAACTCTTGAAGATAAAATTACCATCATCGAAGATGAGGATAGTAAAGCATTTGCTCAAAAAATTATTGAAACTCCTATTTCAGATAAAAAAAAGACGCCAAAAGCATTCTACGATTACCATCATTGGGAAAAGATTACTGATAGAACGTTAACACAACTTTCATTGCTGCAAATATCCTCTTAATTTTGGGGCTTATACAATTACAACTATGACATTAGCAGAAACCATTTCAGACATTATTAATAAATCTCCATTTCTTCAGGAAGGAATTGCAGAGGGTATTGTGAATTACAGTGCCTTGGCTAGAAAATTAAATCCTGAAATCAATGAACTCATGCAAAAAGAGGTTCAGGAAGGTGCTATTGTGATGGCCTTAAAAAGAATGGCTCACAAAGTGGAAGCTTCTGGAATGGAAGATCAAGCCAAAGAATATATCCGACACATGGGTGATATTTTGGTGAGATCCGATTTGGTCGATTTTGCTTACAAGAACTCTCCTACCTTAATTGGTTGTCAGAAGCAATTATTGGAATTAGTCCAAAATGTTACTGGCGATTTGTTTCATGCATCTTCGAAAGGTATGCACGAAACGAACATCATTACTTCAAAGTCTTTTGCTCCAAAAGTAAAAGAGCTATTTGATGAAGAAGAAAAGCTAACAGAAATTCAAGACCTTGCTGCCGTGACGATGCGTATGCCAATGTCTTATGATAAAGATGCTCCTGGTGTATTCTATTTTATTTTGAAAACTTTAGCATGGAATAAAATCAATGTCGTTGAATTTATTTCTACTAAACACGAATTTTCCATTGTGATTGAAAAAGGAGAAATCAACAAAACATTCAACTTATTGCATAATATGAAAAATGGATAATCAAAAATGTGAACAACATCTTGATTACCCATTACTATTTTAATATCCACCATCACTTATCAACAACTCCACCGTTTACAAACAATTTGATGTCGATAAATGAGTAGTTTCTTCTACTTATTTCTGTAAAATCTAAATACAGACCACGAATGTGAATAACTTTTTATTTTCACCTCGATTCATGGTGATGTTTTCAAAAAGTTATCAACATTTATATGGTTAAATTGATTCTTCAGTAATTTTTGCTCCAAAATAACTTTCCAACTCTTCCAATGTTGATTCTGTATTTTCAACATCTTTAGCCACTTGACCATCTTCTAACATCACTATTCTAGAACTGATACCAGTTACATGTTGCAAATCGTGACTTGAAACAATGGCAGTTACACCTTCTTCTGATAGTTTCTGAATTTTTAATCGTAACCACTGCTGAGAAGTTGGATCTAAGTTGGCAAACGGTTCGTCCAATATCAATAACTCTGGGTTACCGATTAACGCTCCCAAAATTCCTGTTTTGTTTTTATTACCCTTCGATAAATCCTTAATCATCTTTTTACCTGTCAGGAAATCATCACCATAAAAAGCTTTGTTCTGAGTTAAGAACTCATCCAAATCACCTTTCTTCCATTGATGTAAATTAGCGACAAATTCAAGATATTCTAATGAGGTCATAAAAGGCACCAAGAAGGAATCATCTAAAAATGAACCTGTATATTTTTTCCATTCTTCTGATTTTGAAACGGCTGAATCTTTAATTTTTATTTCTCCATCAGTCGCTTTTATTAAATCAAGTAGTAAACTTAGAAAAGTAGTTTTACCCGCTCCATTATTTCCTACAAGACCAACGATTTCGTTCTTTTTGATATCCAGCGTTTCTACAGACAAAGCTGTTTTATCACCGTATTTTTTAATTAGTTTTTCTGTATGTATCATGATATTATTTATTGACTAAAGCCTTCTGACATTCTATATTTTCTCTTGTTAAATTGATTCACTAGTGGTTTAATCATAAAACTGTGGAATACTAAACCTAAAATTCCCACAGAAGAAACAATGATTAATGCAGTGTAGTGATCAAAAGCATAATAACCTATGGCATACAATACAAGAGGAATAATCATTAATGGTAAATTGGAAATAAAATGTGATGCTTGAGTACCTTGATAATTAAAAGCAGTTCCTTTATCTAGTTCAATAGCCTTTTTATTAAATGTACCAATAAAGAAAATCAACTTTAGATTTATTCCGATGTTGAATAAGTATCCTACAAAGATCATTAGGGCAAAGTTTAGATCAAGGAAAGCAAAAATACTACATCCCAAAATCATAGATATTGTGGTAATGCCTAAGTAAAAGTTATGCTTCGCTTTAATATAATCCTCTACTGTGAATGGTTGTGTTCGAATAAAATTGAAAAATTTTCCTTCCCATGCGTACATAAATTGACCAAACATTGCTCCTACTACTCCGGTAGTAAACCAACAAAAGAAAAATAGCATTACCTGTGCTTGATGTTCTTGAGTTTTTACAACAATCATTGGGTAGAAAAGGAAAAGAAAGACCATAACTACCAAATTTTTCAGTCTCTTGTTTCTTAGAATCAATTTTGATTCATAGATCATAAAACTCTTCATGATAGAATCGCCTTTAATCAAATAACTCAAATCAAAAGAAGAAACTTTCTCCTTATGTATTTCTTGATCTGTTAGTAATAATGTTTTGGACAAATTTAGAGTGATGAAATAAATTCCCATAAAAAGTAAAATAGGAATAATGACCATCCAAGTGGATGTCACCACCATATTAAAGTACTCTGCAAAGTAAGTTGAAAGTGGTAAATACCCTTTGATATCAATATAACCTAATCCTAAAATAGATAAAGTGATAATTAACCAAGGTATGAATGCTTTGCCTACAGTTTTCCCAATGTTATAGGCAAGAAAATTATTTATCAACACATGAAGTGTTATTGATATCAACCAAACTAAAGCTTGTATGCCATCTACATCATTGATTACAGCAATAAAAAAGAAAGGCAAAAACAGAAAATAAGGTAGTACATTAAATGCACTAAAAAGCGATTTCACTTGAAGGAAATGAAGTAAACTCGACCTTTTGATGGGTAAATACAAATAGGGTTTTACATCAAATGGACTTTGATTTTGAATGACTGACCTAAGAAACAGATCCAAAACAAAGTAGTAATAAAGAAACTTACTTAAAGTAAGAGTAGCTACTTGAGTTTCATCATATTTCAACATGATGTTGTCCAAGAAGAAACTTAGACTTACCGCTGCTCCTCCAAAATAGAGCACCATAAGGACCACGAAAAATTTAATGAGTACACTCTGAGCATCAAAGACGCTTCTACCTTTACCTTTTAGGTATAAGGAGGTTAGTTTTAAGATCATTTTTAAAGAGAGAATTTGTTTTAGTTGACTAGTTCATTTTCGAGTATGCGTTCGTCATAAAAAGAATAAATCTGAAATCGAAAAATATTTTCATCGATATCAGATAAATATGTTTATTGTATAAATAATAAAACGTTAGATTTATCAGAAAGTTATACTTATTAACAACAAACAAAAATGACTATAGACACCAAACTTCAATTTCCCATTGGAGAATGTCCTACTTCTTTTGATATCACATCAGAAAATATATCAAACTGGATTCACGTTATTGAAAGGTTTCCAAATGCTATCGAAGAACTCATCAAAGATATCTCAAAAGATCAATTAAATGCTAGATACCGTCCTGGAGGATGGACTGTAAAACAAGTCATTCATCATTGTGCGGATAGTCATATGAACAGTTTTATCAGATTTAAATTGGCATTAACAGAAGATACACCCACTATACGTCCTTATTTTGAGAATCGATGGGCTGAATTATCAGACTCCTTAGATAATGATGTTGAAAGTTCGTTACTCTTATTAAAAGCACTACATAAAAAATGGGTGGTGCTCTTAAAAAGCTTAAGTGATGATGATTTAGAACGTGCTTTTGTACATCCTGAACATGGTCAGAAAATAAGTTTAGGGGAGAATATAGGGATTTATGCTTGGCATTGTGAGCATCATTTGGGGCATGTTAGGTTGGGGATTTTAGGTAGTAGGTAGTAGGTAGTAGGTAGTAGGTAGTAGGTAGTAGGTAGTAGGTAAGATCATCGACATAATAATATCATCCAAGATTTCGAAGCTGTTTTTCGTGGATACATATGTTATTTCTCCGTCTTTGTAGAGGTGGCCTTGGCCCCTCGTTACACGGGCTATTGGCCTACACTATTTGGGCATCTGTAATTTCTGAGATATTGGATTTACCATCTACATCCCCGTCTCCAGCGAGGCGGCCTTGGCCCCTCGGGGACTATCGGTTTACACAGATATATCTACATCGGACCCCCAACAATATCCTCAGATATATAGACACAAAAAAAAGGTTAGCCAACATCTCGTGTTAACTAACCTTCTATATTTAATGAATGTGGCGCCGACTTACTCTCCCGGGGGTTAACCCAGTACCATCAGCACTGTAGGGCTTAACTGCTCTGTTCGGAATGGGAAGAGGTGAACACCTACGTCATTGGCACCATCAATGTCTTGATATCATTGACTGTGAACAGTAAAAACTTTGTCAGTGCCCCCATCAGGGGACACCAACCGAAGAAAAGCTTTCGGGCGATTAGTACTTCTCAGCTTAATCCATCTCTGAACTTACACTTGAAGCCTATCAACGTCATCATCTATAACAACCCTCATAAGGAAATCTCATCTCGAGGTGGGTTTCGCGCTTAGATGCTTTCAGCGCTTATCCGCTCCACACATAGGTACCCGGCGATGCTCCTGGCGGAACAACCGGTACGCCAGAGGTGTGTCCAACTCGGTCCTCTCGTACTAAAGTCAGAGCCTCTCAAATTTCCAACGCCCGCAACAGATAGAGACCGAACTGTCTCACGACGTTCTGAACCCAGCTCGCGTGCCACTTTAATGGGCGAACAGCCCAACCCTTGGGACCTTCTCCAGCCCCAGGACGTGACGAGCCGACATCGAGGTGCCAAACCTCCCCGTCGATATGAGCTCTTGGGGGAGATCAGCCTGTTATCCCCAGAGTACCTTTTATCCTTTGAGCGATGGCCCTTCCATGCGGTACCACCGGATCACTATGTCCCACTTTCGTGCCTGGTCGAGATGTCTCTCTCGCAGTCAGGCTCCCTTATGCCATTGCGCTCTTCCGACGATTGCCGACCGTCGTGAGGGAACCTTGGAAAGCCTCCGTTACTCTTTTGGAGGCGACCACCCCAGTCAAACTACCCACCAAACAATGTCCGGGTTCAAAACCCGTTAGACCGTCGAACAGGAGAGGGCGGTATTTCAACAATGACTCCAAAACGCCTGGCGACGCTCCTTCACAGTCTCCCGCCTATCCTACACACTCCTGGCCAACGGCCAACGTTAAGTTGCAGTAAAGGTTCATGGGGTCTTTTCGTCCCGTTGCGGGTAAGCGGCATCTTCACCGCTACTTCAATTTCACCGAGCTCATGGCCGAGACAGCGTCCAGATCGTTGCACCATTCGTGCAGGTCGGAACTTACCCGACAAGGAATTTCGCTACCTTAGGACCGTTATAGTTACGGCCGCCGTTTACTGGGGCTTCAATTCAGAGCTTCGAATTACTTCTAACTCCCCCTCTTAACCTTCCAGCACCGGGCAGGTGTCAGGCTATATACTGAATCTTTCGAGTTCGCATAGCCATGTGTTTTTGTTAAACAGTCGCCTGGACTTCTTCGCTGCGGCCTCTTACAAAGTAAGTAGGCGCCCCTTCTCCCGAAGTTACGGGGCTAATTTGCCTAGTTCCTTAGCCATGAATCACTCGAGCGCCTCGGGTTACTCACCCTGACCACCTGTGTCGGTTTGGGGTACGGGATCCTATAACATAATCTTAGAAGGTTTTCTTGGAAGCGTTTCGTATCGTTATCAGATTGGCCGTGGCCGCTCTGTACTGTCTTGTCTCCCCAAGTCGTGCGCATTTAACTACACAACCTATAGGTACGCAATTCAACGTACTAATCCGTCAGTACGCAGATACTTCATCACTCCGTCACTCCGTCGATGATATAGGATGCTCAGGAATTTTGACCTGATATCCATCGAGTATGCCATTCGGCAATCCCCTTAGGTCCCGGCTAACCCTGGGACGATTAGCGTCGCCCAGGAAACCTTGGTCTATCGGCGGGCAGGTTTCTCACCTGCCTTATCGTTACTTATGCCTACATTTGCTTTTCTAACCGGTCCACTGCACATCACCATGCAGCTTCAACCCCGTCAGAATGCTCCCCTACCACTCGTGCTAATGCACAAATCCATGTCTTCGGTGGATAGTTTAATGCCCGATC